>NZ_LUKH01000049.1:0-21632 GCF_001593695.1 Leisingera sp. F5
CTGCGGATGCTGCGCAAAAGAAAAGCGCAGCGGCCGCCGCTGCGCTTTGTGCAAGCCAGGACGCTTGATCAGCTGCCGTCGCTGGCGTCTTCTTCAGGGCTTTGAATGTCGACGGTGGGGACCGTCAATCGTCAAACAATCGGTCGAAGTTAGTCGTTACTAGCTTCGTGACGCCGTCCTTGGTCGTAGCAAGGTTCAGAAGCAGTTCATGTGTCCAAAGGTCAATGCCTTTCGGGGGGCGAGTGCTTGGGCAACTGCGCGTTCTATATCGCGCTCTAGAAGACCAAAAACACGGTCGGCTGAAATCAAGCCGGGCACGCCCGTTCGGGCTTCAATTTCGCGAGCTTCATCAAGAATCTTGACGGCAGGAGAGCCGTCAGGAATGCCAAGCGTTTTCAGAACTTGGTTTGCCAGACCGAAGAAGTCTGGCAACTGCGCCTTGGCACGAGAAACACCTGCACCACAGAAGAAGACCACGCACCCCTCATCAAGCGCAAGCAAGAGTTTATCCGGGATTTCGGGGCCACCTTCAATGACCTGCATTAATTGACCCGCCTCTACTCTCCCAATAGTTGCGTATCATTGTCATAGTGCCTATTCAAGGAAGTCATCCAACTGAATTGACATGGTGTGTTTGCGGCGGCCGCTCTTGCGCTCTCTTTCTGACAAACCTGAAGCAGCAGGATTGCAAAAGCCGGCACCACTGCAGGCACCGTCGAGGACCGCATTGCCAGAGCCAAAACTCAGTCAGCGTTTCTATTTTCTCCTGTCGAGGTTGTTGAGACATACGAATTAATCGGTCATTCGGCCAAAGAGGCTGAAAAGCTCATTCACCGTGCGCTGCGTTCTTATCATGCAGCATTGCGGGTGACCGGGCCTGATGGTCGCTCCTTTAGCGCTACCGAATGGTTTAAGGTATCCCCTGAATTGGTCGAAGCGGCTATTCGCTTCGCATTGGGGTAGTTCCACGGAAACATATTTGGCTACGCCACGAAAAGTGATCCCTGGATTCTACTGGTGTCACACGCAGTCGCCATACCATCGTTCTCACGGCTTTCCGGGCTTCGGCACCTTGATCGGATAATGCAGCAGCAGACGATAGCCGCCGCGCATCATCTTGATGCCGTGTGCGACCAGCCGACGGGCCTTGTGCGGCGTTATAGGTGCGCAGGTCGCGCTCCAGCATCTGTTCGGTGTAGGCCATGCGATCCGCCCAGGGGAGGGCGCCGCCGCCGCTCTGTATCTCCTCGCGGATGATCGCGCGGCCGGATTCGGGAAGCGTGTGGCAGCCGCGACGGGCGAGCTCTTGGATGAGGCTGGTCTTGCCCGCACCAGGCTGCCCGTCACGACGAAAAAATGGTCGTTCATTGACCATCCCCGGGTTCGACAGGGGAAAGGGCCGCAAGTCGATCAAAATGCCCAAGGGTGCGGATCGCAGCGGCATAGATTTTCGAAGGGAAAACAGCACTCGTCGGCACGAGTAGAAGCGAAGCGCGGGAAGCGCCCTTTGCAAAATCCTGCAAGCACACCAGGGGGGAGTTGAGCGTCTTGCGGCGATGCAGTGTGTGGATCGCAGCCCAGGAGCATCACGTCAGGATGGCCGACGGTGGGTCCGCTTTCGCTGGAGGTGTTGGAAAACCTCGCACCTGCAGCATGCAGAGCCAGGCGTATCGACTGAACGGCAAGTTTGGGGCTGACTGTGGTCATTAATTCGTGCGAGGCAGACGACCGCCTTTCCGGCGCAATGGAACCTAGGGCGACGCACAGGGAAAGGCCGCTTTCGATGCTGATCCCACGGTGAGAGGCAATGTCTCTGGCGATAGAGGCAGAACTATCTGGTGCTTTTCAATGAAGATTTGGTGGAGCCTAGGAGGATCGAACTCCTGACCTCCTGCATGCCATGCAGGCGCTCTCCCAGCTGAGCTAAGGCCCCAAACCTGTCCACTTTCCCGTGTCCGCCCCGTCTCCGGTGCGGTCCGTCTTGCGGTGTGAGCGTCGTTTAAGGGACGGCGGCGCAGGCTGCAAGCGGAAAATGCGCCGGGTTCCAAACTTTTTTCCCGGCACTGCCGACCGGCCGCCCGGGGAAGGCGAAGCGCTTCCCCGGGCGGCCGGAAATGCCTTAGGAATCGTCCTCGGGGGTCGACATATCGGCAATCTCGTCCAGCGGAACGTTGTCCTCGTCATCGTCGTCGTCCAGAACATCATCGCCCAGATCAACATCGACGTCGTCGTCATCTTCCAGAACCGCGTCATTCCCTTCGAGGTTCTCTTTGGCCTTCAGCGTGGCCGCATCTTCAGCATCAGCCTCGATCATGCGGGTCTTGCCGGTGTCCAGCTCGACAGCCTCGCCCGTGTAGGGGCTGACAACCGGGTTCTTGTTCAGGTCATAAAAGCGCTTGCCAGTGGTGGGGCAGACGCGCTTTACACCCCATTCTTCCTTGGGCATGTGGATCCCCTTGATTTACTGGTGAGTCGTATCGACGATTCCGGTGCCTTGCCATATGAGGGTGGCACTGTCAAAGCCTTTGCCGGAAAGGGGCGCCTATGGCCGAACATCACCTGCCCGGAAATCCGCCGGTGCCGCTGACGCTGCGGCGGTCGGCGCGGGCGCGGCGGATCAGCCTGCGGATCTCCTCGCTGGACGGGCGGGTGACGCTGACCCTGCCCAAAAGCCTGCCGGAACGCGCCGCACTTGCCTTTGCCGAGGAGAAGGCGGACTGGATCCGGTCGCATCTGGAAAAGCACCCCGAAGCGGTAGAGGCGGGGTTCGGCGCAGTGTTGCCGGTCGATGGCCAGAACCGGGTTGTTGAGCGCGCGGCGGGGCGGCGGGTCCAGCTGGATGCGGGCCGCATCGCCGTGCCGGGCGACTGTCCGGGGCGGGTTTTGCAGCGTTACCTGAAGGAGCTGGCACGCAACCGGCTGGCCGAGGCATCGGATTTCTATGCTGCCCGGCTGGGAAAGGGCTACCGCCGCCTTACTTTACGCGACACCCGGTCGCGCTGGGGGTCCTGCACCACCGATGGCGGGCTGATGTATTCCTGGCGGCTGATCCTGGCACCGCCCGCAGTGCTGCGTTATGTCGCCGCCCATGAGGTGGCGCATCTGCAGGAAATGAACCATTCGGCAGCATTCTGGGCAGTGGTTGAACGCCTTTATGGCCGTTACGAGGCGCCGCGCAGCTGGCTGCGCGAATACGGCGCCGGCCTGCACCGCTACCGGTTCAACGGCTAGAAACGGGGCTTTGACCCGGCGGATGCGCGGGCTAAGCTTTTGTCAGGTACCTGTTTCCAGTTTCCCCGGTTCTTGAGGCTTGCCCGTGTCAGACAAACCGCAACGACGCCTTGCTGCCATTTTCGTGCTGGACGTCTCTGGCTTCAGCCGGCTGATGGCCGAAGATGAAGCCGGCACGCTGAACCAGGTTCTGGCGCAGCAGCAAAGCCTGATTGCCCCTGCGATCCGCAGCCATGAGGGCCGGATCATCAAGCTGATGGGCGACGGGGTGCTGGCGATCTTTCCCAGCGTGATTTCGGCAGTGGAGGCGGCAGCCGGGATCCAGGCCGCCGCCGCCCGCAACCGCCATCTGCAGCTTCGGATCGGCATCACTTTGGGCGAGGTGCTGATAGCCCAGGGCGATATCTATGGCGACGATGTCAATATCGCCGCCCGGCTTGAGGCCTTGGCACCGCTTGGCGGGGTGGCCCTGTCGGCTGAGGCATATGGCCAGGTGCGGGGCCGCATTCCTTATGCTTTCGAGGATCTGGGCCTGCATGAGGTCAAGAACATTCCCGAACCCGTACGGGTCTATGTGCTCAGCGAAGAATTGACCTCACTGCCCAGCCTGCACCCGGTTGCGGCTCCAGTGAAAGCGGTCCGGGCAGCTTCGGCATCACGCCGGCGGGCTGGAGGGCCTGTGTGGCTGGCGCTGGCTGCATTTACGGCTTTGGCTGCGGCGGGCGGCGGCTGGTGGGCGGCGGGTATGCCGGGTTTGCATGGGGCGGGCCAGGCCGCCAGCGGGGCCGAGCAGACGCGGCCGCTGGTTGCCGTGCTGCCCTTCACGGCTGCTTCGGCATCTCCCGAACTGGCTTTGGCGGTCACCGGCGAAGTGATCCGCGCGCTGGCCGCTGTGCCGGGCCTAGCAGTGGTGGCACCGGCCAGCAGCCGCGCGGCGGCCGGGCTGCCGCCGGACCAAGCCGCAAGGCTGCTGGGAACAGAGTTTTTGGTCAGCGGCCATATGCCTGCGGCTCCGTTGCAGGGGATCCGGCTGGATATTCGCAGCCCCTCCGGGCAGGCGGCTCTGCCGCCCCGACCGCAATCCAGTTTGTCCAGGCTGGGGCCTGCAGCGGCGGCTGATATTCTCACGTCTTTCAGCCAGCCTCTGGCTGATGCCGCCGCAATGCCGCCTGTTCCGGATCAGGCGCTGATGCAGCTGCTGGCTGCTCGCAGCAATCTGGCATCCGGGCGGCCGCAAGAGGCCAGGCTGGCCTTGGAACAGGCCTTGCAGCTGGCCCCCGGGCTGACAAGGGCCAAGGTGCTGCAGGCAGAGCTTGGCCTGGACTTGCTGACCGGCCCGCTGGCCAGCCTGCCGCAGCGCTCCGCCAAAGCGGCACAGCGGCTGGAGGGGCTGCCGGAGACCCCTGGCACCCTGCGCATCCGGGCTCTTGCGGCGCAGTTCAGTGGCGCGCCGGACATGGCCTTGACCCATGCGCGGACGCTTGAACGCTCTTTCCCAAACGACGCAGATGGCCATCTGTTGCGGGCCTGGCTGCTGCAGATGGAGGGGCAGGGCGCCGCCGCAGAGGCCGCCTATGCCACCGCTCTGCGGCTCAATCCGGTGCCGCCAGCGCTATACCGCAGCCTGCGTGCGTCAATGCTGTTTGATGCCGGGCAGGAGGAGGCCGCCGTTGCCTCAGCCAGCGAAGCGCTGGCGCTGGAGCCGCGGGCGCAGCTGGCCCAGGCGGTGCTTTGTGCCGGGCTGGCTACGCTGGGCCGCTTTGACGAGGCTGGCAGCGCCTGCGCGCAGCTGCAGGCGGAGGGGCTGACGCTGGATCAGGCAGCGGGCGCCTTTCCCTATGGTGCCGGGGCCGGACCCGGCAGCGCGTTGCAACGGCTGCGCACCGGGTTCAGCCTGGCGGGGCTGCCCGGCCGCCCGTGAGCCGCCGCCCGTGAGCCGCCGCCCGTGACCCGCTGCCCCGGACCTGCGGCCCGTGCCCGAAAATTGTGATCACACGCGCGGATCTGTCCGCTTGACCGCGGCTCAATTTGTGATCACTTGAGGGGATGAACCTGACTGCCCGCTCTCCCCAGGACGCTGCCGCCCCGGCCCACGACCGCGTCTACCGCGCTTTGCGCACCCGTATCATGCATGGCGAAATCACCCCTGGCGCAGCGTTGACGCTGCGCGGCATCGGCCGCGAATTCAGCGTCTCGATGACGCCTGCGCGCGAGGCTGTCCGGCGGCTGGCCGCCGAGGGTGCGCTGTTTCTGTCGTCGTCGGGCCGGGTGTCGACGCCGGAACTCACCAACGAACGGATCGAGGAGCTGGCAGCCCTGCGCGCGCTCCTGGAGGTGGAGCTGTCCAGCCGCGCCTTGCCGCGCGCGCATATGGCCCTGATCGACCGGCTGCAGATGATCAATGGAACGGTCGCCGAGATGGTCACCAAACGCGACGCGGTCGGCTATATCCGCACCAATCTTGAGTTTCACCGCACCCTGTATCTGCGCGCCCAGGCGCCAGCCATGCTGGCGATGGCCGAGACTGTCTGGCTGCAGCTGGGTCCCACCATGCGGGCGCTTTACGGCCGGTTGCGCCGCACCGATCCGCCGCAAAACCACCGCCTGATCATTGCGGCGTTGAAAGCTGGGGATGAACCGGGCTTGCGTCTGGCGGTGCGATCGGACGTGACCCAGGGCCTGCGGCTCCTAGCCGGGTAGGTCTGTATCCCAACCATGCCGGCAAGTCCGATTGCGGTGGCACTCCCGCCTGTTCGGGTCAATTTGGAAATTGCCCTCGCAGTTGGGCGTGGCCCGGCGCCACGGCGCCGGGCCACGCCCAAGGCTGCCAACGGCACTGGCAAAGCCGGTGCCGCGCGGGCGCGGGAGGGCCTGCGTGAGCCGAAGTTACCAAGTTCTGCAGGTCCGCTTTACGCCGCCGCTGTGCGACCCCGCCCAGTCCCCCTCAGAACCGGGTGATTACGGTGGCGCCGACGGACTGGAACCGGTCCATTTCCATCAGTGAAGCCACCGATTGCTCCAGGCTGATTTCCTGGCCGACCAGCCGGCCGGGCGCCAGTTTGCCGGATTGCACCATGTCCAGCATTGCATCGTAGCGATGGGCCTGCATGCCGTGGCTGCCAAGGATCTCCAGTTCATCCGCGATCACCCGTGCCATCGGAATCTGCGGCGTGCTGTGATCCGCCAGCATCAGCCCCACTTGCACATGCTTGCCGCGCTTGCGCAGGCAATTGATTGAATTGAAGCAGGTGTCCGGATGCCCCAGCGCGTCCAGCGACACATGCGCCCCGCCGCGGGAGATCTGCCGCACCGCTTCTGCCGCATCCGCGACAGTGCTGGCATCGACCCCGGCAACCGCGCCCAGGCTGCGGGCCAGCGCTAGCTTCTCCTCGGATATGTCGACAGCGATCACATTGGCGCCAAGTGCGGTGGCGATCATCACCGCCGACAGCCCAACGCCGCCGCAGCCGTGCACCGCCACCCATTGCCCGCCGGAAACCCGGCCCTGATCCGCCACCGCGCGGAAGGATGTGGCAAAGCGGCAGCCAAGGCTGGCGGCAGTGGCAAACCCCATGGTTTCCGGCAGCGCCACCAGGTTCAAATCCGCATGATGGATGGACACATATTCGGCAAAAGACCCCCAGTGGGTAAAGCCGGGCTGGAACTGGCTGTGGCAGACCTGTTGATGGCCGGCGTGGCACTCCGGGCAGGCGCCGCAGCCACCGACGAAGGGAACGGTCACCCGGTCGCCGGGTTTCCACTTGCTGACATCCTTGCCAACCGCGGCAACAGTGCCTGCCAGTTCGTGGCCTGGCACATGCGGCAGAGTGATATCAGCATCATGCCCCATCCAGCCGTGCCAGTCGCTGCGGCAAACGCCGGTTGCCTCAACCTTGACCACCACGCCGTGGAGCGCCGGAGACGGATCCGGCAGCGAAACCACTTCCGGTGCTTCACCAAAGCGTTCATAGAGCACAGCTTTCATCGGGTCAGGTTCCTTTGACGGTTGCAAGAGATAAGACTTTTTAGCAGGAAACGGCCGGGGAGAGCCTTTCTGATGCCTCTACGATTCCGGGAAAATTCGGCGTAGTCTTTCCAAAAATGCCACTATTGAGCAGGAGTCTTCCGCTGTGGAGCAAATTGACAAGATAGATGCCCGTATCCTGGATTGCCTTCAGCGTGATGGCAGACTGTCCAATGCCAAGCTGGCGGAACGGCTGATGCTCAGTGAAACGCCCTGCTGGCGGCGGCTGAAACGGCTGAGCGAGTCCGGCGTGATCGAGGGATATCAGGCGGTCCTGAACCGCCGCGCGCTGGGGTTCGGAGTGATGGCCTTTGTCCAGCTTAGCTGCACTGAGCATGACGCGGCTACGACAGCTGACTTCCAGCGCGCCATCGAGGCCAGCCCGAATGTGCTGGCCTGCCACAATACCACCGGGGATGCGGATTTTCTGCTGCAGGTGGTGGCGCGCGACCTGGATGATTACAGCCGTTTCGTTGAAACCGTGCTGCGCCGGCTGCCGGGGGTGTCGGGGATCAAGTCCAGCCTGTCCTTGAGGGAGCTGAAATCGTCCAGTCATTTGCCGGTGAGCGATCTGCGCAATTGAACAGCGCAGACCTGCGCAGATAGCTCCCGACCGGCGGCTCCAGCCTGTGCAGGCCCGCCTGACAGGCAGACCCTTGCAGTTGGGCCCGGCCCGGTGCCGGGGCACCGGGCCGGGCCCAAGGCCGCCAGCGGAGGCACAGCCGGCGATGCGCGGGGGCGGGGGGACCCGCTGTCTGCGCCCCTATGGTTCGGCGCGCCGGATCACGCGCCGCTGCCGGTGTAATAGGGCGAGTTCATTGCCTGGCTGGCCGACTCGGTGACCGAGGCATCAAAGACCCTTGTGTAAAAGGCGCAGCCCAGTTCCGCCGCAGTTTCCGGGAACAGGTTCAGCGCAAAGTCCAATGCAGCGTCCAGCGTGTCAAAGGCGTCGAACCCGCCCAGAGTCCGGGTCTGCAGGCCGCTCAGCCAAACCTTGTTCTGCAGCCCCGGCAGCATTTTCAGCGCTGCGTTGCGTGCTTTCCAGGGCGCTTCCTCAAACGGCACCGACAGTTGCAGTTCGGTGTACACAAACGCCCCTGGCGCCGCAGCTCCGCTGTTGTAATGCGCCGCACCCATCTCGCGGCTGGCCGCGGCGGTGGCCTCGGCGTCAAACACCCGCGTGTTGTGCGCCACGCCAAAGCTGCGCGGCTCGCCCGGGAAATAGCCAGTCACGAATTTGCGGGCGTTTTCAATGCTGTCAAAGGCATAAAACCCGCCAATGGAGTTGTTGCCGTGGCCGGACAGCCAGGTCTTGTTCAGAAATCCCGGCTGTTGCCGGATCGACGCGTTGATTTCCTGCAGCGGCACCTGGTCAAACGGCACCGAGATGGCAACTTCGGTATAGACAAAGGCTTTCGGGGTCATGGCATTTTCCTGTGTTTTGGCAAGTGAAGGCAGCAGCATCGCCCCGGCCGAGGCCGCAAGCAGCTGGCGGCGGGACAGCTGGGATCGGTCGCGGAAGGCCGCGTTGTTTTGATCGTGGGTCATGTTGGCTCCGGTTTAATTGCTTGCGTTTTGCAAGTTAAGTGGAGTTTCCATAATTACTTGCTCTTTGCAAGCGTAAAAACTACCAAGAGTTCATGACAAGCAAACACAGCAAATATGAATCCGGCTGTCCGGTGGCCTATGCCCTTGATATCTTTGGCGACCGCTGGAGCCTTCTGGTGATCCGCGACATGGCTGTCAAAGGCGCACGCACCTATAGTGAGCTTCAAAACGGCTGGGAGGGGATCTCGACCAACATCCTGGCGCAGCGGTTGAAGCAGCTGGAGGAGGCCGGCATCCTGAGCAAAAGCAAGGATCCGGAAAACGGCCGCAGCTATATCTACGCGCTCACGCAAAAAGGCCGGGATCTGGCGCCGGTACTGGCCGACATTGCTTTATGGAGCGCCAGATACAACAAAGCCGGCCATGCAATGACCGGCTTCAGTGACAAAGTGCAGGCGGACCGGGACGGCGTAATCACCCGGATCCGCGCAGGTAAGCTGCCTTAGGCCGCCAGACCCTTGGAGCCGATGTCCAGGAACTTCTGGCGCCGGTCTTTGATCAGCTCGTCTGCGGTCTTGCCCTTCAACTCGTCCAGCATATCCTGAATCGCGCCGCTGACCGACGCCATCGCCGCTTTGGCATCGCGGTGCGCGCCGCCCAGCGGTTCCGGGATGACCCGGTCGTTGACACCTAGTTTTTGCAGGTCCTGCGCAGTCAACCGCAGCGCTTCCGCCGCTTCCCGCATCTTCTCGGCATCCTTCCACAGGATTGACGCGCAGCCTTCGGGGCTGATCACCGAATAGACCGAATGCTCCAGCATCGCCACCCGGTTGGCCGAGGCAAAGGCCACCGCACCGCCCGAACCGCCCTCGCCGATAATCACCGAGATCAGCGGCACGCCGATCTTCAGGCACATCTCGGTCGAGCGTGCAATCGCCTCGGACTGGCCGCGCTCTTCGGCGCCTTTGCCAGGATAGGCGCCGGCAGTGTCCACCAAGGTAATCACCGGCAGCTTGAAGCGGCCGGCCATCTCCATCAGCCGGATCGCCTTGCGGTAGCCCTCGGGGCGGGCCATGCCGAAGTTGCGTTCGATCCTGGATTTGGTGTCGCTGCCTTTCTCGTGGCCGATCACCACCACCGGCTGGTCGTTGAACCGGGCAAGCCCGCCCATCACCGCCAGATCGTCAGCAAAGTTCCGGTCGCCGGCCAGTGGCGTGTACTCGGTGAACAGAGCCTTGATATAGTCCTGGCAATGCGGCCGGTCCGGATGCCGTGCCACCTGGCATTTACGCCAGGGCGTCAGCTCTTTGTAAAGGTCCTGCAGCAGCTGTGCGGCCTTGGCGTCCAGCGCCGCAGCCTCATCCGCCACATCCATTTCCTCATTCGCGCGCGCCAGCGCCCGCAGCTCCTCCGCCTTGCCTTCGATTTCGGCCAGCGGTTTTTCGAATTCCAGATACTGGGTCATATCGCCTCTGCTCAGCGGGTTTGCCGTTATATGGCCTTAGCAGCGCCAAGATGCAACTCAGCAAGATTTGTGATCTGCTGCCATGGCAAGAGGGAAGAGCAGAGAGCGCAAGGGAGGCGCAGCTAATGGCCGCCAGTTACGAAGACCGGATCCTGCGGGTTCTGGCCTATATCCACGGCAACACCGACGGCGATCTGTCGCTGGACCGGCTCGCGGATGTGGCGGCGATGTCGCGGTTTCACTGGCACCGGGTGTTCCGCGCCCTGACCGGCGAGACCTGCGCCCAGGCCGTGCGCCGCATCCGCCTGCACCGCGCCGCTGGCTGGCTGGTGCAAGGGGACATGCCCATCGCACAGGCTGCGGCCCGTGCAGGCTATCCCAACCTGAACAGTTTCTCCCGTGCGTTCTCTGATGCTTACGGCAGCAGCCCGGCGGCCTTCCGGCGGCAGGGGCAGATCCGGCTGCCGAACCCAACCCTCAGAACAGGAAGCTATCCGATGCATGACGTGATCATCCGAACAGACCCCGCCCGCCGCTTGGCCGGCCTGCCGCACAAGGGCGCCTATATGGAAATCGGCAAAAGCTTTGAAGCCTTTGGCGCGATTTGTGAAAGCCGCGGGCTCTGGCCGCAGGTGGGCGCGGTGCTGGGGGTCTATTTCGATAGTCCGGAAGAGGTGGCAGAGGCGGACCTGCGCAGTTTTGCGGGCGCGGAGTTTGCCGGTGATGCGATTCCCGAAGGTATGGAGGAAGTCACCCTGCCAGGCGGCAAGGCCGCGGTACTCACCTGCAAGGGGCCGTATTCCGGCATCCAAACCGCCTATCACAGCCTGTTCGGCAATTGGCTGCCACAGTCAGGCGAGGAACCCGCGGACCAGCCCTGTTACGAGATCTACCTCAACAACCCGCGCGGCACCGCGCCCGAGGAACTGCTGACCGAAATCTGCCTGCCGCTTAAGTGACCGCTACTGCTGCAGCAGGATTGCCGTCAGCGAGGCCAGCAGCACCGCGGCCATGGTCCAATTGAACGCCCGCAGCTGTGCGGGCCGGGTCAGCAGCCGCCGCAGCTGCTGGCCCAGCATGGTCCAGGTCGAGGCAGAAAAACAGCCAATCAGCAAATAGGTGCCGGAGACCCACAGAATGGCGCTCAGGTCGCGGCTGGCCGCATAAAGCGTGATTGCCCCCAGCGCCATCGCCCAGGCCTTGGGATTGACCCATTGAAAGGCGCAGGCCTGCACAAAGCTCAAGGGCCTGCCCTCGGCCCCGCCCTCCCGGGGCGGCGCGGCGTTGGCGATCTTCCAGGCCAGCCACAGCATATAGGCCACCGACAGCACTGTCATCACCGGGGTCAGCACCGGGAAAGCGTCAAACAGATGCATCACCCCCAGCCCGACTGGAAGGATCATCAGCGGAAAGCCGACGGCTACACCCAGCAAGTGCGGAATTGTCCGGTGAAAGCCGAAATTGGCGCCCGAAGCCATCAGCATCAGGTTGTTGGGACCGGGCGTGAAGACCGTGCCAAAGACAAAACCGGCCAGCGCAAGAAGGAGTTCGTAAGTCATTTGCAAAGGATTACGCCAAAAGCACCAAATGAAATTGCGTTTTGCAGCGCTCCCCGTCTAATTTCGCAATCAATGGCAAAGAATGATAAGATAAATCAGCAAATATTGCAGGAACTCACCGGCGATGGAAGGATCAGCAACCTGGACCTGGCGGAGCGTGTGGGCCTCTCCCCCTCCGCCTGCCTGCGCCGGGTGCAGGAACTGGAGCGCGCCGGCGTCATAACCGGTTACCGCGCGGTCTTGGACCGGCAAAAGCTGGGGGTGGGCTTTGCCACCTATATCGGCGTTGGCCTGGGCGAGCACACCAAGGAGGCACAGGAGGCTTTCGAGCGCGCCATGCAGGCCGCGCCGGAGGTGGTTGAGTGCCACAATATCACCGGTACCATCGAATACCTGCTGCGCGTGGAATGCGCCGACCTGCCCAGCTACAAGAAATTCCATACTGATATCCTGGGCACGTCTCCTTATGTCACCGCGATCACCACCTATGTGGTGATGGGCTCGCCCAAAGACTTGCGGGCGTGATCCCTGGCCGGCTTTGGATTTTGAGTATTTGTAAAAAGGTGAACAAAGTGGCCTCTTCATCTTTTTCTTAAATACTCACTGCACAGCGCTGCCGCAAAGACAGCGGCCGAAGGTGTTGCGTAACCTGCGCACGCGCCATTTACGCGGTTTTGGGCGTTTAATGGCAGTCTTGCCGTTGATCGCGATCACGTGCCGGGGCTTGGCCCCCGGCAGACTTGGAACCGGACTCCCGCCTGGCAGCGGGGTCATGCAGAGACAACGTTCAGCATGCGGGCGGATACGCCCGTCCATCTCCGCCATATTGGCGGCGCCGCCAATCCTTAACCGCCCCTGCTGATACAGCACATGGGAACAGGAGCAAACACAGATGAATAACCGGCAGGGCAAGCGCCTTGGCTGGTAAAACATCATGGCTTGCCTGCGCTCTATCGCGGCGCCAGCAAAGCCCGCAACGCCATCTCCGGCGAGTCCAGCACCGGCACCTGCGTCTGCGCCCGCAGCAGAGCTGCAGCCCCGGCCATCGAGGCCTGCGCCAGCACAACGCAGCCAAACGTGCCATTCTTCAGCGCCATTGCGATGCTTTTTGCTATGGCAGCAGAAAAATCCGCGTCGGCGCCCGCTTCAAACAGCGGCCAGTGCTGCCCTAGAAACAACGGGGCCAATTGCGGATCACGCCTGCCAAAGGCGCGCCGCAGCAATGCCTCCGAGGGCTCCGCCGTGCTGTCCAGGCAATAGGTCAACAGAACCGGCCCGCCGATCCGCGCCGCCTCCTGCATCATCGGCCAGTCGATGCGGATGGCGCCTGCTTCCTCTGCCACCGGGCCAAGTGTGGTGCAGGTGCACAGCACCGGGCCGTTAGCCCCGGTGACGGCCGCAGCAATCTCTGCCCTCAGGTCTGCACCAATGCCATCCCGCGCCCGTGCCAGCCAATCACTGCGCACTTGCTGAGTCAGGTTCGCTTCGGGTGCCAGGGCCTGGAAGGTCCTCGCATGCACCTCTGCCGTATGCAGCAAAGTCAATCCGGTCATCAAACTCTCCATACGGAAAAGGCGCCCCATCGGGACGCCTTTGCAATCTGTCTATGCGAACCGGCGTCAGCTGTTCGCAATCAGTTCGGCCTGGGCCACAATCACTTCAGCCTGCTTGATTGAGGCGATATCGACAAGACGGCCTTTGTAGACAGTTGCGCCGGCACCCGACGCCTTGGCCTCTTCCATCGCCGCCAGGATCTCGCGGGCTTCCGACACAGCCTCATCCGAGGGGGTGAAGACCTGATTGGCCAGCGCGATCTGGCTGGGGTGGATGGCCCATTTGCCGACCATGCCAAGCGTGGCGGAGCGTTTCGCCTGCGCGATATAGCCGTCCTCGTCCGAGAAATCCCCGAACGGGCCGTCCACCGGCAGGATGCCATGGGTGCGGCAGGCGGCGACAATGGCGGCCTGGGCCCAATGCCAGGGATCGGACCAATGCTTCTGACCCTCGCGGATCATGTAGTAATTCTCCTGGGTGCCGCCGATGCCGGTGGTCTGCATTCCCATCGAGGCGGCGAAATCCGCAGCGCCCAGCGACATCGCCTGCAGCCGGGGAGAGGACTTGGCGATGTCCTCGGCATGGGCAATGCCTGCTGCCGACTCGATGATCACCTCGAAAGAAACCGGCTTGGTCCGGCCTTTGGCACGCTCAATCGCGGTGACCAGGGCGTCGACAGCATAGACATCCTCGGCGCAGCCGACCTTGGGGATCATGATCTGATCCAGGCGGTCACCGGCCTGTTCCAGAATGTCCACCACATCGCGGTACCAGTAAGGCGTGTCCAGACCGTTGATCCGCACCGACAGATACTTGCTGCCCCAGTCGACGCCGTTGATCGCCTCGATCACATTGGCGCGGGCCTGATCCTTGTCGGAGGGCGCCACCGAATCCTCAAGATCCAAGTTGATCACGTCAGCCGCCGAAGCCGCCATCTTCTCGAACAGTTTGACTTTGGAGCCGGGGCCGAACAGCTGGCAGCGGTTGGGACGCGCCGGAGCGGCGGGCTGGATGCGGAAGGACATGCGGAAACCTCCTGGATAAGGAAATTGCAGAATTTTCGCTCTTGGGGTTATTAAATTGCGCGCTTGCTTGCAAGCGGATTTTGCACCTGCGGCACGAAGCGCCGCGTTGCGGCAATTCCGTTTGCGCCTTTTCCGTCGCAAACCCGCGCGAAACTGCCGCCGGCATGCTGCATTGCGCAAGAAATGACACGGGCGCAGATCCGTGCGGAAAAGGAGTTTCATGAAACGCGCATTGATCGACAACTGGGCCCTGTTTCTGGGAATGCTGCTGCTGATGGTCGGCAACGGGCTGCTGGTCACGCTGCTGACGATCCGCGGCTCGACGCTGGGGTTCACGGATCTTGAGATTTCCGTCATGCAGGCCTGTTATCCGCTGGGGGCGCTGGCAGGAACAATGCTGACCCCGAGGCTGATCGAGAAGGTCGGTCATATCCGGGTGTTTTCGGCGCTGGCATCGATGGTATCGGTGGCGGCGATTGCCCATCTGCTGACCTCGGACCCGGTCAGCTGGGCGGCGATGCGGCTGCTGGCGGGCTTTTGTTTTCCGGGCCTTTATGTGATCACCGAAAGCTGGCTCAACGCCAAGTCGGAAAACCGGATTCGGGCGCAGGTGCTGTCGGTCTATTTCATCATCCAGACGGCGGGGCCGGCGCTGGGCACCGCGATGGTCGGCCTGCCGGATCCCAGCGGCAACCTGCTGTTCGGTGTCACCTCGATCCTGTTGTCGGTAGCCATTGTGCCGCTTTTGCTGTCCAACATTCGGGCGCCGGATTACTCGGCGCCGGACCGGATCCCGGTGACGCGGCTGTACAAAGTGTCGCCGATGACAGTTCTGGGCATCGTCATCATGGGGGCGGGAGTTGTGGCCTGGTACATCAGCCTGCCGCTTTATGCACTGCAGAACGGTTTCAGCGAGGCGCAGGCCTCGGGCGCGCTGGTGATTGCGCTGATCGCCTCGGCGCTGGTGCAATACCCGGTCGGCTGGCTGTCGGACCGCACCGACCGGCGTTATGTGGTGATTGCGCTGTCGGGGATCTCGGCGCTGGTTGCGTTGTGGATGGCGGTGGACACGGCGCCGTCGCGCATTGTGGTCGGGTTTTCGGTCATCGCTGCAACCACGCTGCCGATCTATTCGATCCTGGCGGCCCACGCCAACGACCAGCTGCAGCCGGGGCAGGTGGTGCCGGCCAGCGGCACAATGGCGTTCCTGCTGCAGCTGGGGCAGTTCTTCGGCATTCTGATCGGGCCGAACATGATCAGCGTCGCGGACGGGCGGGGGCTGCAATACCTGTTGATCGGGGTCGGCGTGACCGTGGTGCTGATTGCCATTGCGCGGCGCGCAACCTCCGAGGCGCCCGAGGACACCGGCGAATTCCAGGCTATGGGTGTGATCGGCGTGGCGCAGCCGGGGGTGCTGCAGGCGGAATCATGGGCAGAGGAGGAGGAAACGTCTGTAAGCAGTCGTGCTTGCGAAGAATCTTCTGATATTTAGTGATTTTCTCGAAGAAAATCGTGCAGGGAGGGCGTTCCCGCGTGATTTCGAGAGGACTTTGCGCGAAATTAGCCCGATTTTAGCGCGACCAATTTAACTCGAAGGATGAGCGCGATGATCGAGACCCCTTATCTGCTGTTCCTGGGCGACGCGCCTGACATGCTGGCCGCCAAGGTTGCCATCGGTATCCGCGACTGGCGTCCGGATCACGCCGTTGGCCAGATCCGCCTGCCGGGCTGCGGCGCCGACCTGGGCCTGACTGAGATGTCCCTGGCGGAAGCCAAGGAAGCCGGCGCCAAGACGCTGGTCATCGGCGTGGCCAACCGCGGCGGCGTGATCTCGCCCGCATGGAAAGAAGTGCTGATCGCGGCGCTGGAAATGGGCTATGACATCGCATCGGGCCTGCACAATCTGCTGCGCGACGAGGGCGACCTGGTGGCGGCCGCCCAGACCCATGGCGGCACCCTGCACGACGTGCGCGTCCCGACTGTCGGCTATCCGATTGCCAATGGTGTCAAGCGCAAGGGCAAGCGCTGCCTGGCAGTCGGCACCGATTGTTCGGTCGGCAAGATGTACACTGCGCTGGCGATGGACGCGGACATGCAGGAGCGCGGCATGAAGTCGACTTTCCGCGCCACCGGCCAGACCGGCATCCTGATCACCGGTCACGGCGTGCCGCTGGACGCGGTTATCGCCGACTTTATGGCGGGTTCGATCGAATATCTGACCCCGGACAATGACGACGACCATTGGGATCTGATCGAAGGCCAGGGTTCGCTGTTTCATGTGTCTTACTCAGGCGTCACCATGGCGCTGGTGCACGGCGGCCAGCCGGATGCGCTGATCCTGTGCCACGAGCCGACCCGCACCCATATGCGCGGCCTGCCGGATTATGACGTGCCGAGCCTGGAAGAGCTGAAAGCCGTGGCCCTGCCGCTGGCACAGCGCGCCAACCCGGCCTGCAAGGTTGTTGGCATCTCGGTGAACACCCAGCACCTGTCCGAGGACGAAGCGGTCAAGTATCTGGCGGAAGTCGAAGAGCGTATGGGCCTGCCCGCCGTCGACCCGTACCGTCACGGTGCAGGCCGCCTGGTGGACGCGCTGGCCGCAGTCTGATCTAACAGCCCCGCCGGAGGTGCTTGTTTAGAGGGCAGGAGCCTCCGGCGGGAGTATTTTTGAAAAGATGAATGCGCCGGAGCCGGGTTTTCCGGGCGTCCGGCTGAGGTTCGCCGCCAGCTGCGGGGAACCGGTGGAAGGGACCGCTTCATGAACATCACCGTCACTCCGGACGTCTTCAAACTGGCGCAGGTCTTCACCATCTCGCGCGGCTCGCGCACCGAGGCCAAGGTGCTGACCGTGCGGGTGGAGAAGGACGGCGTCACCGGCTGGGGCGAATGTGTGCCGTATGCCCGCTATAATGAAACGCTGGACAGCGTGACAACCGAGATTGAGGGCCTGCCCGCCGATTTCACCCGGGAAGAGCTGCAATCGCTGCTGCCTGCCGGTGCCGCCCGCAACGCGGTGGATTGCGCGTTGTGGGATCTGGAGGCCAAGCAGGCTGGTAAGCGGGTCTGGGAACTGGCCGGGCTGGAAGCGCCGGGGCCGGAGATCACTGCCTATACGCTGTCATTGGATACGCCGGAGAATATGCAGAAGCAGGCGGCTGAAAATGCCTTCCGTCCGCTGTTGAAGATCAAGCTGGGCACCCCCGACGACATGCCGCGCCTGGAAGCGGTGCGCGCCGGGGCGCCGGACGCCAAGATCATCATCGACGCCAACGAGGGCTGGTCGGCCGAAGTTTATGCCGAACTGGCACCGCATCTGGTGCGGCTGGGCGTGGAACTGGTGGAACAGCCGCTGCCCGCGGGCGAGGACGACGCGCTGATTGGCATGGAGCGCCCGGTGCCGGTCTGTGCGGATGAGAGCTGCCATGACCGGACCAGCCTGCCGGGCCTCAAGGGTAAATACGACGTGGTCAACATCAAGCTGGACAAAACCGGCGGCCTGACCGAGGCGCTGAAACTGCGCGCGCAGGCGCTGGCCGAGGGTTATCAGGTGATGGTGGGCTGCATGGTTGGATCCTCATTGGCCATGGCGCCCGCGACGCTTGTGGCGCAGGGTGCGGCGGTTACGGATCTTGACGGGCCGCTGCTTCTGGCCGAAGACCGCGAGGAACCTTTGACATTTGATGCCGAGGGCGTGCACCCGCCTGTGGCTGCACTCTGGGGCTGAGGAGAATACCATGACCCGTACCGTATATGTGAATGGCGAATACCTGCCCGAGGGTGAAGCCAAGGTTTCCATCTTTGACCGCGGCTTTCTGTTTGCCGATGCGGTTTATGAAGTGACCTCGGTTCTGGACGGCAAGCTGATCGATTTTGACGGTCACGCCGTGCGTCTGGACCGCTCGCTGAAAGAGCTGGACATGGCCTCGCCCTGCAGCAAGGATGAGCTGCTGGAAATTCACCGCAAGCTGGTGGAGCTGAACGGCATCGAGGAAGGCCTGGTGTACCTGCAGGTCTCGCGCGGCTCCGACGGCGACCGGGATTTTGTGTTCCCCTCCGCCGATACCCCGCCGTCGCTGGTGCTGTTCACCCAGAACAAGCCGGGGCTGGCCGACAGCCCGGCTGCGCAGAAGGGTGCCAAGATTATCTCGATCGAGGACATCCGCTGGGGCCGCCGCGACATCAAGACCGTGCAGCTGCTGTATCCGTCGATGGGCAAGATGATGGCCAAGAAGGCCGGTTGCGATGATGCCTGGCTGATTGAGGACGGCTATGTGACCGAAGGCACCTCGAACAACGCCTATTATGTCAAGAACGGCAAGATCGTGACCCGGCCGCTGTCCAATGACATCCTGCACGGCATCACCCGCGCCGCGGTGCTGCGTCTGGCGGAAGAAGCGCAGATGGAGATTGAGGAACGCCTGTTCACCATCGACGAGGCGAAGGAGGCGGATGAGGCCTTCACTACCTCTGCCAGCGCCTTTGTGATGCCGGTGGTAGAGATCGACGGTGTGGCCTTAGGCGGTGGGACCCCCGGCCCGATTGCCAAACGCCTGCGCGAGATCTACCTGGAAGAAAGCCGCAAGAAGGCGGTCTGAAGCGTACAGCCTGGATTGATGATGAAGGCCGCCCCATTGGGGCGGCCTTTCTGCATTCTTTGGCAGATGGCGAGGCCTGCGCACGACCTGATGCGGTGAGGATTGGCCGTCATTGATGCTCGCCTGGGCACAGTCATCCGCGCGCCGGGTGAATGTCCCCGGATTCGGCCCTTCGCGGCACGATTTTAACTAATTTTACACAAAATGGGCCAGTTCAAGACGAAATAGGATAGGGTGGAGGCATAGAAAGCAGTGCCCGTATAATCGGGTGTTTGCCAGAGTTTCACGTTAGGGAGTTGCCCCATGGACCAGACCTTTCAGCCGGAATTCGCTGCAGTTGTGGAAGGCCCGTCAGCCGAGGGCAGCGAAGCAGAAATCCTGGCGGCGGTGCGCAGAGTGCTGACAGCAGAAGAGGCCATTGATCCCGAGATTGCGCAGTCGGCTGTCAAGCGCGGCTGGTTCGCCGGCAATGCTCGGGCTTCTGAGCCTTCGGTCACAAGTTCGCTTGCGGCGCGTTTGCTTGGCCGGTTCCGCGGCTGAGCGTCACCGCGCTGTCCTGTGTGCAGCACCCTGCGTTGCTGGATCACTCAAGGGACGACGCCCGGCACGGCCCCGCAACAGAAATGACAAGGCCGCCCCTGACTGGCGGTCTTTTTGCTTATTAATGGCAATGGACCGTGCCAGTTGCCTTTTCCATATGGCAGCACTGGCCCGGAGGAGAGCTTTTCCGGCAGCCTCCGCCATGCATTACAGTTTCTTGCCGAATGATAATTGCCGGCGGCGGTGTGCTGGCGAACAGGGCGGCAGGAGGCAATAGAGCGCCTGCAAGGGCGAAAGCTGGTATCAAAATCTTCATTCACAGTCTTCCAATCATGCTCTGTGCCGGGTGTATTCACTCATGGTGTAAGCTGCACAAGTCTTTTCCTGCCTTGCGGGTGCGGCACGTTTTCAAACCGCGCTTCTTCTAGTCTGCAATACTCCGGGGTGAATTGGCCGGCAGGCCAAGAGGGGCAGCGCCCCGCACCTCCCGCTGGATTGTGCAGGAAAACGACAGCCGGCATGGCGGGAACGGGCCGGAAAAGGGCAGGTTGCGGCGCTTAGCCTTCAGAAAACAGGGAGGGTTATCCATGCGGCCGTTTGAGGGAGTGCGGGTTCTCGATCTCACCCATGTTTACGCGGGGCCGTTCGCGGCCTATCAGCTGGCAGCCCTGGGGGCAGAGGTGATCAAGATCGAGCCGGTGAACCGACCCGACATGACCCGTAGCGAGGGAGCAGATGCGGAGCTGAACGCGCAAGGCATGGGGCTGGCGTTTCAGGCCCAGGGGGCGGGCAAGAAATGCCTGGCGCTGGATCTGGGCAGGACCGAAGGTCAGGAGATCTTTGCCCGCCTGGTTGAGACCGCGGATGTGGTAGTGCTGAACTACACGCTGCCTGCGGTACGGCGGCTGGAGCTGACTTATGAGCGGTTGTCGGCGCTGAAGCCGGATCTGATCTACTGTGCAATCAGCGGCTTCGGACAGCAGGGGCCGAAGGCTGAGCATCCCGCTTATGACACCGTAATCCAGGCCTTCAGCGGCATCATGGCGGCCAATGGAGAGGCCGGGCAGGACCCGGTGCGGGTCGGGCCTGCGATGGTGGATTACGGGACTGGCGTGCAGGCGGCGCTGGCCATATCGGCTGCGCTCTATGGCCGGGCGATGACCGGGCAGGGCCGCCGTATCGACGTTGCGATGGCGGATGCTGCACTGATGCTGCAGAACTCGGGTGCGTGCCAGGCCTTGGCCACCGGCAAGGGGCCGCGTCCGCACGGCAATCAGGACCCGGCGCTTGCAGGCTATACCAGCTATCAGACTGCAGACGGCACGCTGATGATCGGTGCCTATACCAGCAAACAGATGGCGGCGCTGATGCGTACCGCGGGCCGTCCGGCTGAGGCGGACGCGATCGCCAGGACGCCCAGAGCGGAGATCGCCGGGCGCCGGGCTTGGGATGCGGAAATTCTGACAGAGGTGATGCTGACCCGGACTGCGGCAGAGTGGGAGCAATTGCTGAATGCCCATCATGTGCCTGCCGCCCGGGTGCGCCATCTGGAGGAAAGCCTGGGTGAACCGCATTATCAGGCCTGCCGCGCTGTGCAGGAGGTGGAGGGGCAAAAGCTGGCGGTGGCGGGCTTTGCCTATGATCACGGCAGCCCGGCGCTGGACCATGGTCCGCATGGGCATGGCGCTGACAGTGCCGCGGTGCTGGAAGGCATTGGCATCTCCCCCGACGCGTTCGAGGCATTGAAAGCGCGAGGAACAGTGGCCTGAAAACGGCGGCCCGTGCTGGTTGAACGGGGATCTCCCGCCTGCCGGATCTGCATTGAAAATGCAGCCCCCTCAGTTGGGCCCGGCGCCGCGCTGTGCGCGGCGCCGGGCCCAAGGCCGTCCGGAAGTCCGTCTGTGGATGGCTCCTGCATTGCAAGACATTTTTTGGTGGTTTAGCGGCGTTTTTGTCAGCACAGCCGTCTGTCCGGCCTGTTTTCGTGGCGGTCTGCCACTGGCCCTGATGATTTCCGCAAGCGAGGTTCCAATCGGCTCTACGGCCTCTTAGGGCCACGGACATTCCCGGAGTTTCCTGGCTCTTGGTTGA
>NZ_LUKH01000050.1:0-19576 GCF_001593695.1 Leisingera sp. F5
CCAAATGACCCAGTCTCTCCTGAGCGTCCGGCCGCCTCTCCGGCCCGTCCCTGTCTCTCCAGGCGTCCCAGCGTCTCTCCGCCGCGTTTCCCGTCCCGTCCTGCGTTCCCGCCGTCCCGTCCGGTGTATCTCAGCAGCATCTCGTCGCTGCCGGTGAAGGGGGTTCTAAGGTTACTCCCAACAACCCGCAAGCCCTTTTTTGACGTTTGCATGACTTTTTGCAAATTATTCGTGAAGTTTGATGTTTTTCAATAACTTACATGTACAAAAAAGATGGCCGGCTTGCTGTTTTCCGGCAATTCGCCCGGCATAGGCGCGACAGGCGCGATGGCTTGAGGGTCACCTCTCGCTAGATGTTGGGGTTCCACCACCGAAGCACACAAGAGGGGCAGGGTTCCGCGAGTCGCAACCGGCAGTTTCTCTTCAACTCAGACATCCGATTCCATAGTTTTTTCTTGAAAACACCCAACGACGCCCTTGAGCCAGGCGACCCTCCCGGCTGAGGCAACTGATTACACCCCGCCAGCGCTGCTTAGCCCCTGCGCCCGGTGAATTGCCGGATCATGATCCCGCCTTCCGTCAGGCTGGTGCGGACCGATTGGGCCAGCTGCACCGCTTCCGCCGTATCCCCATGCAGGCAGATGGTATCGATCGAGGCGGGAATGCGTTTACCGCTTTCGGTGATGATAGCGCCCTCGTCCACCATTTGCAGAATGCGCGGACCGGCCAGGGCCGGGTCATGAATGACAGCGCCCGGCAGGGAACGGTCGACCAGCGTGCCGTCATCATTATAGGCACGGTCGGCGAAGATCTCACCGCACCAGTTGCAGCCGAGACGGCGCACCGCCTCTTCCATGGCCGTGGCCGCCAGCACCATGATGATGATGTCCGGATCCACCTCCAGTGCTGCCTCGTAGCAGGCCCGTGCCATCGCGTGATCGGTGCAGGCCATGTTGGACAGCGCCCCGTGCAGTTTCAGGTGCCGTACTTGGGTTCCGGCAGCCCGCGCCATGCCCTGCGCTGCGCCCAGCTGGTAGCGGATCATGTTGGCAAGCGCGTCATGCGGCACATGCATCTTGCGCCGCCCGAAGCCCTGCAAATCCGGAAAACCAGGATGGGCGCCGATCCCGACGCCGTTCTCATGCGCCATCGCCATGGTCCGGGCCATCACATCCGGATCGCCTGCGTGAAATCCGCAGGCTATATTGGCCGAGGAAACGATGCCCAGCAGCGCCGCGTCATCCCCCATGGTCCAGGGGCCGAAGCTTTCGCCCATATCAGCGTTCAGATCGACGGTCTTGGTCATGCGGTCTCTCCCGTTGCAAAAGGGTCAGCCTCCGCAGAGACGGCCCCGCTGATCAGTTGATAGGATAACAAGTCCCGCAAGGCAGCCGGATCGCGGACCAGCGGGCGGCAAGCTGCGGGCAGCCCTTTTAAAGACTTCTCATACTTAGCCTGAATTTCCAGCGCCTGTTCCAATCCGATCCAGCAGAACCGCAGCGCAGCCCCGGCCTGGGCCTGCGCCGCCTTGGGCAAATCACAGGGCAGGACGGTACCGATCCGCGGATAGCCGCCCGTTGTCTGGCATTCGCGCAGCAGCACAAAGGGCTTGCCGTCACCGGTCATCTGCACGTCACCTGGCAGGATCACCTCGGACAGGATATTGAGCTGGCCGTCAGCGGCAAAGCCTTCGCCGTCCGAGACCATTTCCACCCCCATCCGGTTGGCACGGCCGCCGCGCCTGAAAGCCGTGGCCGCGAACCGGGTGCGGACAGGTTCTGGAAACAGGCAGCTTTGGAAACTTTCGACAATACGCAATTCGCCGCCTTGAAAACGGTCCTCGGCAGCCAGCACCAGACCTGTTTCACTATGCCGGTCCGAACCGGCAGGCAGCAGGTCCCCGGCTGCGGCCGCCCGGCCCAGCCCGGCCATCAGATGCACGGCGCGGGAGCCCAGCAGCGGCTCGGATGCGACCCCGCCGCCAAGATGCAGATAGCCATAAACACCGCGGCGGGCGGCACCAATAGACAGGCGCTGGCCCGCCTCCATCCCGTGCGACGCATTCCAGGCCAGCGGCTCCCCCTCCAGCGTTGCCGCCATCGGTGCGCCGGTCAGGGCAATGCGCAGGGGGCCGGTTGCTTCGAACTCGCCGCCCATGCCCCCCATTTCCAAGGCCGCCAATCCGGGATCCTGCCGCAACAGCGCTGCCCCTTCGGCCAAGGCCAGCGGGTCTGCAGCGCCGCCCTGCGACACCCCCTGCCCCAGCAAACCGGGCCGCCCCGTATCCTGAACCGAAGCTGCCGGGCCGATCCGCAGTATCTTGAGGCCGCTCATGCTGCGATCTCCGCGACGACGGCGCCGCCAAGCAGCGGTTCATCCTCGCAGTGTTTCAGAAAGTCCGGTTTGGAGACCGGCTCAAACTGCATCTCATCGCCGGGGCGCAATGCAAAGGGCTGCGCTGCCCCCGGCTGGAACAGGGTCAGCCCGGTCTGACCCACATGGCGCCAGCCGGTCGGCGCCGGATTGGAGAACAAGACGAACTGGCTGATCGCCTGCACCAGCGCGCCGCGCGGCACCATCGGTGTCAGTTCAGTCTGACGCGGCAGGTTCCATTCCGGCCCCAACGACCCGAGGTAAGGCTGGCCGGGGGCAAAGCCGATGGTCAGCACCCGCACCCGGGCGGCACCCAGGCTTTCAATGGCCTGTGCCTCGCTCAGACCCGCGGCATCGGCTGCTTCTCCCAGCTGGGGTGCCAGATCGGTACCATATACTGTGGGCACCCGCCAGAACCGGCGCCCGGCCGGCAACGGCGCCTGCAACCAGTTTCGGGCCGTCAGAAGGGTTTCCAACGCAGCCTCCAGCGCCTCATGCCGCAGATCAGCAGGATCAAAACGGACAAAGACCGAGGCCAAAGAGGCCATGGTCTCTACAACCCCTTCAAGCGGCAGCGCTTCCACCGCACTGCCAAACGCCAGCGCGGCGCGGTTCGAGGCCTCGCTAAGGCTGCTGTCAAAGCTTACCAGCATGCCGTTCAACCCGGCCCGCCGGACCAGCGGATAGGCTGGCGCCTCCTGGCTGTTCATGTTTTCACCCCGTCATTTTTGTGCGCAAGCGTTGCGGCGCAGACGGGGAGTGTCAACACGTCAATTCATAGAAAAACTTACCGCTGCCCAAGGCAACAACCGCAAGCCGGTTTCAGTAATCATCCCACCCTTGCGCCGCAGGCAGCGTCTCTGCATCAAAACCGCCGGCGCCTTGTGCCGCAGGCGCTGTTGCCGCCGGGCGCTGGAAGGCCACCACATCCGCAACCGGGGCCGGGTTGCCTGTGGAGCTGAACTTCGACACTTCGCGGGTCAGCTGGCTGGCGTCCGCGGACAGCAACTGGCTGGCGGCCGAGGTTTCCTCAACCATCGCGGCATTCTGCTGGGTCACCTGATCCAGCTGTGAAACACCAAGGTTGATCTCGCTCAGCGATGTCGCCTGTTCCTTGGCGCCAGCGGCAATCCCGCCGATGTGGGTGGAAATATTCCCCACACTGTCAATGATCTGCTTCAGCTCCGCTCCGGTTCTGCCAACCAGATCCACACCGCTGGCCACCTGCTGTTTGCTTTGACCGATAAGCTGCTTGATCTCGCCAGCCGCCCCCGCGGACCGTTGTGCCAGCGCCCGCACTTCTGAGGCAACGACCGCAAAACCACGGCCTGCTTCCCCTGCCCGGGCGGCTTCAACCCCGGCATTCAGCGCCAGCAAGTTGGTCTGAAAGGCGATATCGTCGATCATCCCGATGATCTTGGCGATTTCCTCGGATGAATTCTCGATCTGCGACATCGCCGCCACTGCGTCCGAAACAACCCTGCCGCTGCGTTCCGCGGCAGTCTGGGCCTCGCTGACGATACCCTCCACCTTCTCTGCGCCCTCCGCCGAGGAATGCACCGTGCCGGTCAGCTCTTCAATGGCTGCTGCGGTTTCCTCCAGCGTCGCAGCCTGGCTCTCGGTTCGCTGAGACAGGTCGCTGGCGGACTTGGAAATCTCTTCCGCAGTGCGCCCGACAGCTTCGGAAACTTGCGTCACGGCGCCCATCGCTGTTCCAAGCTGCTCCGCCGAGCGATTGAACGCCTCACCCAGCGCGGCGATGTCCGCCTGATCGGACAGTTTGACCCGGAAGCCCAGATCCCCCTGGCTCATCGCATCCAGCCCCTTGGCGATTTCCTGCAGCCCGAGACGGCGCACTGTTACATCTGTGGCCACTTTGACCACCCTTTCAACTGTGCCATCCGCATTTTCAACCGGAGCATAGGTCGCCTGGATCCAAATGGTGGCGCCATCCTTGGTCACCCGCGGGAACTGGTCCGTGAACACACGGCCAGCGGCCAGGTCTTTCCAGAATGACTTGTATTCCGCACCCCCGGCAATTTCAGGAGCCACAAACATCGAATGATGCCGACCCGTGACTTCTTCCAGCCGGTATCCCAATGCAGCAAGAAAATTGCCGTTTGCAGTCAGAATCGTACCGTCCGGTTTAAATTGGATGGTTGCCTGGGTGCGGTCGACCATTTCCGCAATAATCCTGGCACCGCTGTCCTGCTCCACGGGCTTGGACGATTTGAATTTGAAAAACAATGAATTTCCCCGCGCGTTCCTGATTCTCGATGGCTCGCGCCAAGAGTATCGTAAAGCCAACAGAAAATTCTTAACGCCCCGGAGAGTTGCGTTTTAACTGCGCCAAGAGCTTTGTTGCCCAAATCCGGAGCTGAACGCACTCCCCCTTTCCCCGGACGGGCTTACCCTGCGGGCTCTGTGACAGGTATGCCAAGGACGGTGTAACGGTTGAGCACGGCAACGCGGATCTGGATTTCCGCGACGTGCCGGTCGAAGCCCCTCGCCATGAGGCTTTGCCCCAGCAGCTTTACGCAGTGCATCCAATCGTCGGGAAAATGATCTTCCTCATATCTCGACGCGGCTTCGGCGATGGTATTCACTCCACCGTTTCCAGATGGTTCGGCCGAGATAGCGCGACGCATCGACCGCATCGTTGCGGGCGATGGCTCCGGCACTTGTGGGCTTCCATGGTTTGGCGTTTTTGCGCGGCGGGATGACCGCATGTGCTCCTCGCGCTGCAATCACATCATGGCATTTGCGCGTGTCATAGGCACCATCTGCGGTCACTGACCCGATGTCCTGATCGGGCAGGATTTGGTCGGGCAACTCCGGCAGCATAGGAGCGTCACTGACGTTGCTGGCCGTGACCTCGACGGCCCGAAACTCCAGTGTTCCCTCGTCGATCCCCCTCTCGGCGAATGTGCCATTCGCCTGCCGGGCAAGGGATACGTATCTTGCGCCATATCCGGCGTTTTGGACCTCCATGCGTGCGGGTATTCCACTCGCCTTCGCCCTCGGATTTGATGCCTGTACTATCGATCAGAAGGTTCAGCGGACCGGTTCCGCCGCGATACGGAAGGCTCACGCTCAGCGTCTTTTGACGGCGGCTCAATGTGCTGTAATCCGGCACCGCCCAATTCAGTCCAACCAGCCGTAAAAGGCTTTCGACAAAGCCCGCCGTCTGACGCAGAGGCAATCCGAACCGCACCTTCAGGGTCAGGCACGCCTGGATCGCCGCATCACTGAAACTCTGTTGCCGCCCACGCTTGCCGCTCGGCGGCGGCAACCAGACCATCTCAGGGTCAAACCAGATCGACAGTGAACCGCGCTGCTTCAGCGCTGTGTTGTAGTCCGGCCAGTTCTTGGCCTTGTACTTTGTCGGGGCCCAACTGCTCATGCTGCCCAGCTATCATGCTGGATTCATGCAGTGAATCCCTCAACCGAGTTGTGCAACAAAGCCTCGTCGATATGGTTGACCGCTATTGGCGGATTGTTGAATTCCCTCTCCCTGGCAACTGACCGGCACCTGGTCCGCAGCGCTTTTGCGGCGCCGCGTCCGAAAATCACCGGCACCCGGCAACACCCCCGCCTGCGCGGCTGCATCGTTTTGGCAGCCATGCCAAAGGCATCGCACTTCCGGGCTGATTTCGACGCAAGGGCAAAGCACCGCCATGCCTTGACACTGGTGGGCGCAGGATGGCTGTCTTGTGTTGACCAAAAGGCGAAAATTGGATTCGCGCCCTCGTGAGCAGGAGTTGCACCACATCATGCCCCGCTTTGAGATCAGCCCGGAGAACCCGGCCGGGCCGGAAGCTTCAGCCCTGATCCGGCGGCATCTTTCGCAAATGGCGGCACAATCGCCGCAAGAAAGCTGCCACGCGCTGGATACAAGCGGCCTTGAAGGCCCTGATGTACAGTTCTTTCTGCTGCGCCAAGGCGGCAAGGCGGTTGCCATGGGGGCGCTGAAACTGCTGGACGGCGGCGCGCGCGAACTGAAATCCATGCACACTGTGTCCGAGGCCCGCGGCAGTGGAGCAGGGCGCGCAATGCTGGAATTCCTGCTGCAGTTTTCCCGCAAGGAAGAGGCTACAGGCCTCTTCCTGGAGACCGGTTCCACGAAAGATTTTCTGCCCTCGCGTAGACTGTATGAATCCTTTGGTTTTCGGCAATGCGAGCCCTTTGGAGACTACGCAGAGGATCCTTGGTCGGTATTCATGCATCTGGACTTGCACACAGCGGCTTGACCCCTGGCACCTGTCTGTCATAACCGGCGCCAAGCGGCCCCTTAGCTCAACCGGATAGAGTAGAAATAGCACGCTATCACCTACCAAGTCGGGAACTCATTTGAAAATAACCAAATTTTCAAGGCAGGCATCCCACTTCTCTACCAAGTTGACATGGCGAGGGATTTGGCTGATACAGCCGGGACAAGAGCGGGCCGTTAGTTCAGCTGGATTAGAGCAGGGAACTTCTAATTCTCAGGTCGGGGGCGAGCTACTCCCCAATCGTTGGACAGGTTCGGACGTAAATTAAGCTACTCTGTGCTCCTGCTGACCGGGTTTGGTTTCGTCATTTCTCAGCCAATAGACCACGGCTGGCGGTTTGCCGCCAAGTGCGGAATGGGGACGTTTTCGGTTGTAGAACTCGATCCGGCAACCAGCACCTGCCTTCGCTTCTGACCCGGTCTCCCAAGCGTGCAGGTAGACGCATTCGTATTTCAGGGACCGCCAGAGCCGTTCGCCGAAGATATTATCGAGGAACAACGGCTTGCGCGCGGCTATTGAACGGGTGTTCGAGGCCACTTGGCAGCGCTGCCGCGTTCACTGGATGCGCAACGCCCTCGCGCATGTGTCCCGCGGCCAGCACACGGTCGTTGCCGCGGCAATCCGGCAGACCTTCGATCAGCCTGACCGCGCATCCGCCGGGGAAACCTGGCGCCGCGTGGCCGGCCAGCTCCGCGGGCGATGGCCCAAGCTGGCCGGTCTTATGGACGAAAGCGAGCACGATGTTCTGGCCTATATGGGCTCCGCCCGTTCTTGCCTCAAACCGTCCCCCGGGCGGTTTGCCGCCTGCGGCGGACCGGCGCGAACTCCCGCGCCAGCACCGCACCAAGTTGCATAGCACCAATCCGATCGAACGTCTGAATAAGGAAGTGAAGCGGCGCGCCGACATCGCCGGGATCTTTCCGAACGAGGCGTCCATCATTCGCCTGATCGGCGCGGTGCTGTGCGAGCAGAATGACGAATGGCAGACCGCCAGCCGCTACATGATGGTCGAGGCCTTCGCCGAAATCGACGCAGAGGAGACGGATCCCATTCTCAGCCTATCATCCCAAGCCGCCTGATCATGACCTCAGGCCATCTGGGAAATTACACCAGCTTGACGGACGTGACCCAGGGAGTAGCTCATTTCCGAACTCCTGCACGCCAAGAAAAAACAGCCCCACTTTACTCACTTTGCTATTCTAATGCTCGAAGAGTAGAGGCGTTTGGCCATGCTATCATCGGTTAGGAGTAACAGAACGTGCTTCATGGTGCTTTGAACATTCGAAAAAACCGTATAGCACTTTTCTTTGAAATTTGCATCTGGTAGACAAATTCTCGTGGTTAGGCCCCGTAGCTCAACTGGATAGAGCAGCCGACTTCTAATCGGCAGGTTGAGGATTCGAGTTCTTCCGGGGCCGCCACAAAATCAAAGTCTTAGCAGTAGTTAGAGCGTCGTCATCCGGTTGCTAGAATCTGACCCCGGCCAAAATTAGTACTCTGCAAGATCTACGATTTGGCTGTTCCTTTCTGCAACGTCCAACGTCGACCACCAGTGAGAAGCTTTGGCACGCGCCTGAGCATAGATCAGGCTTTTCACAGACTTCAGTTCTGGAAACTGCTCCTCGCCGGAAATGAGCTTCTCCCTGAAATTCGGACACTGACGTAAGCTACGATTTGCTGTCTGCTGATCTTCGACGAGGAGGAGATCAGCAGATGCCGAAACGGAAGAACCACTCGCCTGAGTTCAAGGCCAAGGTTGCGCTTGAGGCATTGAAAGGCGAGCGAACGGCCGTTGATCTGGCAAGCCGGTTTGGCGTTCAGGCTTCCTGACCCAAACACCGATCGACCAGATTCGCCCGTGTCTTTCCCTGGACCCGGCGGCGGCCTGCGAGCACCGGGCGGAGAGGTTCCCGCCTCAACGGCGCATGTGACCCAAGAAGGGCCTGACGCTTTGTCGCCTTACTGTCTTGCCCAGGCAACCGGTTGCCTTTGCGGGGTCAATTCAGTCGAATATCGGAGGTCAGTCTGCCCAAAGATCAAAGCGTAGATCAGCCCTGGATTGTTGCCGGTGTCGATACATAAAGACTTGCACTTTGCAGCTATCGTCGATGTCCATGACCGGGTCATAGCGAATAAATCCTTTGCCAGCACAAGTCAGGGCTGCAAGAAGATGCTGGTATGGGTGCTGTCCTTCGGCGCCGTTGACCGGGTGGGTATCGAATGCACCGGCACCTATGGCGCGGACTTGCACCGCTACCTGCAAGCCGCTGGTATCACGGTTTTGGAGGTCACAGCACCGGACAAAAGTGATCGGCGTCGCCGTGGGAAAGACGATAATTTCGATGCCATCAATGCCGCACACGCTGCCTTCGCTGGCGTGCGAACCGTCTCACCGAAAAGCAGGGACGGCATGCCCGTGAAGTCTTCTACAGCCTACGCCGAAGGCATCTTGAGATTGGGCAAACCAAATCGGCCCTTGACTGTTAGAAGGGCGTCCAGGGCAGCCAGTTCACGTCGTTCGCCTGGACCGACCGGTTGCGCCGAACCGGGGTGCGTACAGATATTCGTCCCGCTCTTGATCAGGTGCGGCTGGAAGTGCTTCAAGTCATCCGGTGTGACTGCCTCCGGAGACCGCCCGAGCCAGGAGGCAAACCGCTTACAGGCCCGCAAGTGGCTGGTCTGCGACGCCGGTCCGAAATTGCGTGCCAACATATCCGCGGTCATGCGCGCGCGAAGGGGGGCGAAGCAGGACGCTGAATGGTCATGGGACAATCCCCTGTCAACCCAGGCCGAATCACCTCGATCAACAGCACACACCCGGCCTCGAAAACCGCGAAATAAATCCCGCTTCTGTGCAACGCCAGCCACACAGAGCCCCTATCGCGGAGCGATTTAGTGCTTGCGAAAACGCCCGCTTTGCAAAGTCCGGACCGATTTCCAATAGCGGGCATTGTTTTGCCATAGCGCGAAGGAGCGGTCTGCGTCCTCATTTTCAGCTGGTTTACAAGCTATGAGCCGGAGAAGACCACACTCATTTTTCCATCGGACTGCGGCGGCCCCGAGGCACCCTCCGCATAACTTCAACATTCTGCTAGCCCATCAGCAGAGGCAGAAAAGTTACAGATTCACGAAGTCGTCAGGCTTTCGCCGGTATCCAGTACCGGCGCCGCATCAATGTCTTCCGCGTCCAGCATGGCCGCTACGCGCTCCAGCGCCGCGATCAGCGCCGCCTGCTCCCAATCTTCCATCGCTTCAAACTTGCGGACGAACCGTTGCTGCAGGGGGTCAGGGGCTTCCACAATTGCCTGACGGCCTTTTGCAGTGACAGATATATTGGTTTGACGCCGGTCGGTCTGCGACTTTTCACGCACGGCCATCTCTTTGCGCACCAGCTTGTCGACCAGCGAAGTCACGGTTGCCTGGGAAATCCGCATCTGCTGCGAGATTGCCTTGGCCGTGCAATGCGCACTGCCTGCGATGATCTGCAGCACACGGAACTGCGGCGCCGTCAGTTCCACAGACTGGGCAAGCTCACGTCCGAACAGATCGGTTGCGCGCAAAATTCGGCGCAGGGCTATCAGGCTGGCATCAATACGGTCCATCTTCAGTTTCTGGCAGAGCTTGGAGGGATAATCAAGAAGTGCGATTTTTATGGTTTTTACTTCGATAGGCGAAGCATGTAAGGTTTAACCCATAGGGGTGATCACGTAATAAATGCAGAAAAACGACACATTGACGCATTTCACGACGCCACCTTGAAAGCTTCATACTGGGATGTTACTTAGCCAATCAAATTAAATGGAGGCGCCGAGACAGATGCGACATGCGTTAGAGTTTTTCCGGAAAGCAACACCTGCACTGCGTGAACCCGCAGCGGAAGATGGAGCCGGAATCTGGGAGCTGGTACGCGAATGCAAGCCGCTCGACGAAAACTCGATGTACTGCAATCTGATCCAGTGCGATCATTTCAGCGAAACCTGCGTGGTTGCCGAGATCAATGGCGTAATTGCCGGCTGGGTTTCTGCCTACGTCCTGCCCAACGATCCGGACACGCTGTTTGTCTGGCAGGTGGCGGTGTCGGAAAAGGCCCGCGGAACCGGGCTCGGCTCGCTGATGCTGAGCGGCCTGCTGCGCCGTAAGGCCTGTGAAAACATCAAACGGCTGCAAACAACCATCACCCAGGAAAACAGAGCGTCCTGGGCATTGTTCCACAGCTTCGCAGCCAACCGGAGCGCGCCATTAACGAACCAGCCCTACTTTTCTCAGGCCCAGCATTTCCGTGACCGCCAGAGCACCGAGCACATGGTCACGATCGACTTATCTGAGGCCGCCCAAAAAGCGGCGTAAGGGCGTTTTCACCCATGTGGCGATTGCCCGTTCTGGCCAGCCTAATTCCAAGAGGACACACAATGCCGACTGACACGTCAGCCGAAATTTCTATTTTCAAACGCCGTGAATCCGAAACGCGCAGCTATTGCCGCGGCTTCGATGCGGTCTTCACCAGGGCCAGCGGCTCTGAGCTGACCGACGACAAGGGAATCAGCTACATCGACTTCCTTGCCGGCTGCTCGTCGCTCAACTACGGGCATAACGACTCGGACATGAAGGCGGCCCTGATCGAGCACATCTCCTCCGATGGCATCGCCCACGGCCTGGACCTGCACACTGACGCAAAGGCAGAGTTTCTGGACGCCTTCGACCAGCACATCCTGCGGCCGCGCAACATGGATCACAAGGTCATGTTCACCGGCCCGACCGGTGCCAATGCCGTGGAAGCGGCGCTGAAACTAGCCCGCAAAGTGACCGGCCGCACCAATGTGATCGCCTTTACCAACGGTTTTCACGGCGTCACCCTGGGCGCCCTGGCGGCAACGGGCAACAGCTATCACCGCGGCGGTGCCGGAACGGCGCTGAACGGTGTGACCCGGATGCCCTATGACGGCTATTTCCCAGGCGGCGCTGATACCGCTGATTACCTCGAGGCAATGCTTGATGACCGCTCCAGCGGCGTTGACGCGCCGGCTGCTATCCTCTTGGAAACCGTACAGGGCGAAGGCGGCCTGAATGCAGCCAGCCCCGAATGGGTGCAGCGCATCGCCGCGCTGGCCAAGGAGCACGGTGCGCTGCTGATCGTCGACGACATTCAGGCCGGCTGCGGCCGCACCGGAGGCTTCTTCTCGTTTGAGGACATGGGGGTCATGCCGGACATCGTGACGCTGGCGAAATCGGTTTCGGGCTTTGGACTGCCGATGGCGCTGATGCTGGTACGCCCCGCGCATGACATCTTCGGCCCGGCCGAGCACAATGGCACCTTCCGCGGCAACACCCATGCCTTTGTCACCGCCCGGGTGGCGGTCAGCAAGTTCTGGGCAGACGGCCAGTTCCAGCAGAGTGTCGCCGCCAAGGCCCGGCTTCTGACGGCCGCCCTGGAAGAAATGGCCGGGCTGATCCCCGGCGCCACGCTCAAGGGGCGCGGCATGATGCAGGGCCTGGACGTCGGCTCCGGTGAACTGGCGGCCAGCATTTGCGCCCGCGCTTTCAAGGACGGCCTGATCATCGAAACCTCCGGCAACGAGGACCAGGTGGTCAAGGTTCTGGCCCCCCTGACCACGCCCGAGGAGACCTTTGTGAAGGGTCTGAATATCCTGCGCAGCGCGGTCCGCGGTGTGACGGACTCAAGCAAATTTGCAGCGGAGTAAGACATGATTGTTCGCGACTATAACGACATTATCAAAAGTGACCGAAACCGCGTTGTATCGGATGCAAAATGGTCTTCGGTCCGGATGCTGCTGGAGCAGGACGGGATGGGGTTTTCCTTCCACATCACCTTTCTTGAGGCCGGATCCGAACACACGTTCGAATACAAGAACCACTTCGAGAGCGTTTACTGCATGCAGGGGACAGGCTCGATCACCGATCTGGCCACCGGTGAAACCCACCTGATCCGGCCCGGCGTCATGTACGCGCTGGACAAAAACGACCGCCACACCCTGCGGGCTGAGGAAGAACTGGTCATGGCCTGCGTCTTCAACCCGCCGGTGACCGGCAGCGAAGTGCACCGCGAAGACGGCTCCTACGCGCTGGAATCCACCTGAAGAGGCCCCGGCGCAAGCCGGGGGATACCCTGTGAAATTTCCCGAACACACCGTCGAGAAGATCGGCGGCACCTCGATGAGCCGTATCTGCGAACTGCGCGACACGCTCATCATCGGCGCCCGCACCGGTTCTTCGCTCTACCACCGCATTTTTGTGGTCTCGGCCTTCGGCGGGATCACCAACCTGCTGCTGGAGCACAAGAAATCGGGTGAACCCGGCGTCTATGCCCTGTTTGCCAATGATGACAATGATCATGGCTGGCTTGATGCGCTGAGCCGCGCAGGTGAAGCGATGGCCAGGGTCCACAATGGCGTCCTGGACAATCCTGCCGACCGGGCGCAAGCGGAAGATTTTGTGCGCGACCGCATCGAGGGGGCCCGCAGCTGCCTGTTCGACCTGCAGCGCCTGTGCTCTTACGGCCATTTCCGCCTGTCGAGCCAGATGATGCTGGTGCGCGAGCTGCTGTCCGGCCTGGGCGAGGCGCATTCCGCCTTTGTGACAACCCTGATGCTGCAGCGCGCCGGTGTGAATGCGCGGTTTATCGACCTCAGCGGCTGGCGCGATGACAGCGAATGCTCGCTTGAGGAGCGGATCACTGGCGGCCTCTGCACTCTCGACCTTGGATCGGAACTGCCTATTGTCACCGGCTACGCCCAGTGCCGCGAGGGCCTGATGCGCGAATATGACCGCGGGTATTCCGAAGTCACATTTTCCACCATCTCGGCATACACCAAGGCGAAAGAGGCGATCATCCACAAGGAGTTCCACCTGTCATCCGCAGATCCGGCGCTGGTGGGCACGAAAGCTGTGCGCAAACTGGGGCACACGAATTACGATGTGGCCGACCAGCTGTCGAACATGGGGATGGAAGCCATTCACCCGAATGCCGCCAAGATCCTGCGCCAGTCAAAAGTGGCCCTGCGCATCACCAATGCCTTTGAGCCGTCCGATCCCGGCACCCTCATCGACGGCCGGCCTGCGAAAATCCCCGCCGTTGAAATCGTGACCAGCCTTGATGTTGTTGCGCTGGAACTGTTTGAGCAGGACATGGTCGGCGTCAAAGGCTACGATGCCACCGTGCTGGAGGCGCTGCGCCGCCACCGCGTCCGCATCGTTTCCAAAAGCTCGAACGCCAATACCATCACCCACTATGTCGAGGCCTCGCTGAAGACAGTGCGCCGTGTGGTGAATGATCTGGAACGCGCCTATCCGTCCGCCCAAGTCAGCGCGCGGGCGCTGTCCATCGTCTCAGCCATCGGGCGCGACCTGTCAGGAGTGCGGGTTCTGCATCGCGGGCTAGCGGCCTTTGACCAGGCAGGTGTCGAGGTGATCGCCGCGCATCAGACACCGCGCAATGTCGATGTTCAATTTGCGGTGCCACGGACCTCGGCGGAAACAGCGGTCACGGTTTTGCACAGGGCGCTTTTTCCGGAACCCGGCCGGGCTGCAAAAGCAAAAGCGGCGTGAGCAGGCGGCTGGGCCTGTGGCGCTCCGTCGTCTTGGCCCTGCGGCCAGGATTGAGGAACGGCAATGTGGTATCCTGATCCCGAAACGCTTCAATCGCCCCTGCATGCCAGCCTGGCAGTTGCCATTGAGCAGGCCATTCTGACGGAGAAACTCCCCGCGGGATCCCGGCTTCCGCCGCATCGCAAAATGGCAGACCGGCTTGGGCTGAGCGTTCACACCGTAAGCAAAGCCTACGAGAGCTTGCGCAAGCAGAACCTGATTGACGGACAGGTTGGCCGGGGCAGCTATGTCAGCGCTCCCGAACCGCACGCGGCTCCGCAAAAAACCGAACTCGAAGAAGGGTATGATTTCTCCACCTCCCGCCCCATTCGCAACAAAGAACACAATAAGCGGTTCCAGCTGTCATTGCAGGAACTCACGGCAGACCTGAATCCTTCAGCCCTGCAGGATTGCGGTTCTCACTCCGGAAACGATACCCACCGCGCGGCAGGGGCAGAGTGGCTGGCAGCCTGCGGTCTTGCTGCCGCCCCGGAACGGATTCTCGTGACAAACGGCGGCAGCCACGGAATGTCCGTTGCGCTGTCCGCTTTGACCCGCCCTGGCGACGCCGTATTGTCAGACAGTATCACTCATAATCTGCTCGTTTCCGGCTGTTCCTATTTGGGATTGAAACTTTCAGGACTGGAAACGGACTCGTTTGGCATTCTGCCGGATGCATTGGAGGACGCCTGCCGGGCGTCCGGCGCTAAAGTCCTGTTTTTGTTGCCAACATTGGCAAATCCGGTGCCGGTTATGATGCCGGAAGACCGGCGCAGGGAACTGGCCCGAATTGCGGAAAACCATGGTCTTTACATCATTGAAGATGATCCGCTTGGCCCTGTAGCAAAGGATCGCCCGCCGCCGGTGTCAGCGCTGGTTCCAGAGCGTTCCGTCTATATGTCAGCTTTCAGCGCATGCCTTATGACCGGACTGCAGGCCGGATACATGGCAGCGCCAAGCCATCTGCTCCCTTCCCTGACGGGCCGTCTGCTGAGTTTCGGGGGGGCGGGTACGCCCATAATGCAGGAACTGGCCAGCCACTGGGTATTGGACGGCACAGCGCTGGAGATTGCAGACTGGCAGGGGAAAGCTTTGAAAAGCCGCTACCGCATCGCCTGTAGGGTATTGCATGGGATACCCTGGACCGGGCACCCTTCTGCGCAGCATCTTTGGCTGCCGCTGCCCGAGGGATGGAGCTCCTCCGGCTTTTCGCACTATGCGCGCCAGATGCAAATAGACGTTATGTCTGACGTGCCATTTCTTCCCTCTGGAACATGCTCACCAAGCGCAATACGCATTTCCTTAGGCACGGTTCAAGCGGAAAGCCAGTTCCGCAAGGGCTTGGAGCTGATCGCAGCTCTTGTAAAACTGCAACCACAAAGCTTGCCTCATCTTGCGTTCTAGCGGCCGCGCCTCCGCTGCGCTCTGGCGCGCCTGGTATTCTTATGACTCAAAGAAGGTCGTCGGCGACTGGTACCGCGCGGCTACGCAAGGGCCCGGCAGGATCTGGCAGACAAACTCATTGTCATTGACCCGGAAGATTACTCCCATTTTATGGTGCGGTCTGCGGTGCTGTTGAGCGGCGGCAGGCAGCCTGATCTGGCGCAGAGCTTCGTCGACCATCTGGCCACTGCAGCCTGGTCGCAGCCGCCGGGTGCTGATTACCCGTTCCGGCCCCGTCTGCGGAATTCATCGGCGTGGCAAGCTCGAAACAGCCAATCCAGCTGGGACCTAGTTTGTTAGTGTATCAGGACGCCGAAAAGCGCAAGCGTTTCATGGCAGAATGGTTCAGCCCAATCCGAAAGCAGTATGCCAATTCCAAGGCGGCTTTGAACGCTGCCCCTGGGAGAGCGCCCGCACAGCCCCGGCAGGTGCTTCCGGACTCCGCGCGGTCCGGACACCGGCGCACAATAAAGTAAAGTCAGCCAGCAGACAGGGTCTGCTGGCGCGCGAAACATTCTTGACAAAACAACTCAGATTTCTTACGGCTTCCCGCGCGCCATACGGGTGCAATTCAGCAAGACATTGGCGGATCAATTTATTCCGCCGCCAGTCCAGCCACCCCCAAAGAACATGGCCTGCAGGAAATCCTGAGGCAGCCGGCTGGAGAGATGTTGTGATGCTGAGGCTGTGGCTGAAACCGCCAGGTGCCAACCCCGTGCAGCCGGTCTGCTCTGGCCTGCTGCGCCGGGCAACCGGAACGGCTGCACAGGCGGCGGTCATGCTGCTGGCCACCGCTCTGCCCGCAGCAGCAGATACGTTTCCGGTTGAAATACAGCACCAGTTCGGCTTGGTCACTGTGCCAGCCAAACCCGAGCGCATCGTCTCTGTCAGCTTTATCGGACATGATTTTCTGCTGGCCTCGGGCCAGACGCCAATTGCCCTACGCAAATGGTATGGCAACGACCCCTCCGGCGTGTGGCCCTGGGGCGTGTGGCCTTGGGGCCATGATGCGCTGGGAGACGCCCGCCCGGCGGTATTTCAAGGCGAAATCGATTTCGAGAAGATCGCGGCGATGGAGCCGGACCTGATCGTTGGCCAGTGGTCCGGCATGACCTGGCGCGACTACGCGCATTTGTCGCGCATTGCCCCGACCATCGCGCCACGGTCTGAGTATGGCCCCAATGGCACGCCCTGGCAGGAGATGCTGCGCACGCTTGGCGCCGCTACGGGAACCTCCGGACACGCCGAGGCCATCATCACCCGGATCGGGACCCGGGTATCCGCCATCCGCCAGGAGCATCCCGAGCGGGAAAGCGCCAGCGCCGCCCTGGCCTGGGCCGGCCAGAACGCAGCCTATACCAGCCGCGACATCCGCAGCCGCCTGCTGGAGGCGTTGGGGTTTCAAGTGCCCGTGGCTGTCAATGGCCGCGGCCCGCTGAACAGAACCTATGTGATGATCCCGGCAGAGGACCCCTCCCCCATCGACGCCGATGTTCTGATCTGGCTCGGCTCGGGCGGATCTGCTCAGCAACTGGCGCGGATGCCGCTGCGCCGCACCATGCGGGCCTACCGGGACGGGCGCGAGATCCACGCCGGCTATCTGCTGGCAACGGCGCTGTCGCATTCCAGCCCGCTGAGCCTGGATTGTGCGCTGGACCATCTGGTGCCGCTGCTGGAGGCCGCGATGGAAGGGGGTCCCGCCACGCAGGTGCCCGGCATGGCAGAGGCCGGCCTGCTGCCGGAAGGGCTTTAGGATGACGCACACCAGCCTTGCCCGCCACTCTTCTCTGTCCCGGATCAGCCTACGCCGGGTCAGGCTGGCCCTGGCGGTGCTTGCGCTGGCAGCGCTTAGCGCCGCAGCCTTGCGCTTTGGCGTACGGACTGTGGGCTGGAGCGGTATCCGGGACGCGCTAACGGCATATGATGTGACCAGCGCCGATCACATTGTGATCCGGCAAATGCGGCAGCCCCGGCTCGGGGCTGCGCTGCTGACAGGGGCTGCGCTTGGGCTGTCCGGCGCGCTGATCCAAGGCCTGACACGCAACCCTCTGGCGGATCCCGGCCTGCTGGGCATCAATGGCGGCGCGTCGCTGTGCGTCCTGGTGCTAGGCATCACCGATCCCGCCGATTTTGTCTGGGCGGCCCTTGGCGGTGCCGTGGCAGCGGCGGTTCTGGTGCTCCTGCTGGGCGGCGGCAACCGGACCAGCCCGCTGCCGCAAGTGCTGGCCGGGGCGGCCGTCAGCGCCCTGTTCCTGGCGCTGATCTGGCTGGTGCGCCGCAACGGAGTGCGCAGCCTATGATCTGGACCCTGCGCATTTCCAGCCTGTTGCTGCAAATCTCCCGCCAAGGCGTTCTGACAGGCCTTGGCCTGGGCATAGTGCTGCTGGCGGCAGCAGGTCTTGCTCTGGCGACCGGCAGCTACCCGCTCAGTCTTGCGCAGATCCTGGGCGTGCTTTGGGGAGACGGCAGCCCCCCGCAGCAAATGATTGTGCTGGACCACCGGCTGCCGCGCATTCTGACCGCGCTGGGTGCCGGAGCGGCCTTTGGCCTGTCGGGGGCGATGTTTCAGGTGATGATGCGCAACCCGCTGGCAGCCCCGGATGTGATCGGTTTCAACGCAGGCGCCAGTTGCGGCGCGCTGTGCGTGATGATCCTGACCGGCGGCATGGCCCTGCCCGGCGCTGCTGATCTGCTGATCAGCAGCATGGATGTACTGAGCGCCGCCGACATGGCGCAGTGGCTGACCGGCTCTTTGAGTGCCCGCACCTGGCAAGATGCGGTGCTGGTTTGGAGCGGGCTGGCAGTGCTGGCGCCGCTGGCGCTGTGGCTGCATTTCCCGCTGGCCAGGCTGGCGATGGACGATGGCATCGCAACCAGCCTGGGACTGCCCCTGACACGGTTGCACCTGGCGGTGACAGCAACCGGCATCCTGCTGGCCGCACTTGCCGTCAGCACCGTCGGGCCGCTGCCGTTTGTGGCCTTTGCCGCCGATCCGATCGCCCGCTGCCTGATACCAGGCGGCAAGTCTGCACTGCTGGGGGCCGCGGCCAGCGGTGCGCTGATTACCCTGCTGGCAGACAGTGCCGCCTGCGCGCTGCCCATGGTCCAGCTGCCCGTGGGTGTATTTACAGCACTGATCGGCGCACCGCTTTTGCTGTGGCTGCTGGCCGCGCATGTCCGCAAAGGAGCCATCTGATGCCTGCAACTGCCCGCCTTCATGCCGAAGCGCTCTCGGTCGCTTATGCCCGCGCGCCTGTGCTGGATCATCTCAGTGCAGAAATCCCCGACGGCGCCCTGACGGTGATTGCCGGCGCCAACGGCTGCGGCAAATCCACCTTGCTGAGGTCGCTGGCCCGGCTGCAGCCCGCCGGCAGCGGCCAGGTTGTGCTGGACGGCAAAGCGATACACCGCCAGCGCAGCCGTGCAGTTGCCCGAAAGCTGGCACCCCTGCCGCAATCCCCCTCTGCACCCGAGGGGCTGACGGTACGGGCCCTAGCAGCACGGGGGCGCCCCCCTTATCAATCGGCACTCCGGCAATGGTCCAAACAGGATGCAGCTGCGGTGAAACAGGCACTGGAGCTGACCGGCATGGCATCCTTGGCCAGGCGACCGCTGGAAAGCCTGTCCGGCGGCCAGCGCCAGCGCGCTTGGATTGCCATGGCGCTGACCCAAGACACCGAAATCCTGCTGCTGGATGAACCGACCACCTATCTGGACCTGCCGCATCAGATCGAGCTGCTGAAGCTGGTGCAGAAACTGAATCGGGAGACCGGCCGCACAGTGGCCATGGTTCTGCATGACATCAACCTGGCGGCGCGCTTTGCCAGCCATGTGATCGTCCTCAAGGACGGCCGTGTCTTCTGCCAAGGCCGCCCCAGTGAAATTGT
>NZ_LUKH01000051.1:0-17713 GCF_001593695.1 Leisingera sp. F5
GTTAAGCCTGGCCGCGTGATGTTCGAGATCGACGGCGTGACCGACGAAGTCGCCCGCGAGGCCCTGCGCCTGGCAGCGATGAAACTGCCGGTCAAGACCCGCGTCGTGGTTCGCGAAGACTGGTAAACGGCGGTCTTGCCGCCGCGTGCGCCGCAGTTGCTTTTGCCTGCAAGAGCGATGAGAGCGCACCCGGTTTCCAAAATCAAAAGAACCCCCGCTGAGTGATCGGCGGGGGTTTTTCGTTGCATCCGCCAGCCGGGGCGCTGCCCCCGCCGCCTTTGGCGGCTCCCCCGGGGTATTTGCAACCAGAAAGAAGCTGCAGGAAGCATCTCGCCAAGGCGGGGGCGCTGCGCTAAGACGGCGCTATGGCCCAGATTGAATCGCTCTTTGTGACCCGCCTCTACCGCGCGCAGCTGTCCGAACACGGACCATCGATTGATGCTCGGGAACTGGAAAACTCCTGCCTTGTGATCGCCGGCGACGACGATGCCGGCCAGGACTGGTGCGAGGAGAACGGCTATCCGGGCTATACTTCCTATGCCTCGCTCACCGATCTGCCCTGGCGGTTTCCGGTCTTTGCCGATCTGGTGAAGTCGCTGGATTTGCATGTGGCGGCATTTGCCAAGGATTTGGAGCTGGATCTGGACGGGCGGGCGCTGGTGCTGGAGGATCTGTGGATCAACATCCTGCCCGAGGGCGGTACCCACGCAAGCCACATTCACCCGCATTCGGTGGTCTCCGGCACGACGTATGTGTCGATGCCCGAGGGCGCCTCGGCGCTGAAGCTGGAGGATCCGCGCCACGCGATGATGATGGCGCATCCGCCGCGCGTGAAGGATTGCCGTCAGGAGCTGCGGACGTTTGTCTATCAGTCGCCCGGCGTGGGGGATGTGCTGTTGTGGGAAAGTTTCATCCGGCATGAGGTGCCGCTGAATATGGCCGAAGAAGAGCGGATCTCGGTCAGCTTCAACTATAAATGGGAGTAAGCAGGCTTCCCTGAAACGCTCCGGGGCGTGTTTCGCCTGCGAACGGGCAGAGCGCCGTCCCGGCCTGGCGCGATTGCGTAATGCGGAAAACTTGCTAAGCCTGTTGAGAGCATCTCATTGAAAGGCTTTGCCATGGCTCCCCGTCCTGACTTTGAAATCGGCGGTTTCCGGGTTGCGCCCGGCACCCGCCGCACGGTGGATCTGCCGGTGAGCGTGCTGTCGGACCACACGCCGGTCACCATGTCCGCCCATGTGATCCACGGCGCCGCAGACGGGCCGGCGCTGTTTGTTTCGGCCGCCATTCACGGCGATGAGGTGATCGGCGTCGAAATCGCCCGGCGCCTGCTGCGCAGCCGCAAGTTTTCCCGCCTCAAAGGCACCCTGATCGTGGTGCCGATTGTCAACACCTTCGGTTTCCTGAACCATTCCCGCTACCTGCCGGACCGGCGCGACCTGAACCGCTGTTTTCCGGGCAGCGAGACCGGTTCGCTGGCCAGCCGCCTGGCAAATCTGTTCATGACCGAGATTGTGGACCGCTGCGATCTTGGCATCGACCTGCACTCCGCCGCGATCCACCGCACCAATATGCCGCAGATCCGGGTGTCGCCCAAACGGGACGAGACGCTGGCCTTTGCCGATGCCTTTGGCGCGCCGGTGGTGATCCGCTCGGGCCTGCGCGATGGCTCCCTGCGCAAGGAGGCGCAGGCGCGCGGGGTTGATATCCTGCTGTATGAGGCGGGCGAGGGCCTCAGGTTCGACGAGCAGTCCGCCCGGGTGGGCGTGGCCGGCATCCTGCGGGTGATGCATGCGCTGGACATGATCCCCGAAGACGGGGTGCCGCTGGCCGAGGTGGTGCCGGTCCGGGCGGGCAGCAGCAGCTGGGAGCGCGCGCCGGCGGGCGGGTTGCTGCGGACCTACAAGACCACCGGCGAGATGGTGGAGGAAGGCGACGTGCTGGGCGTTGTTTCCGATCCCTTCGGCGAAAACGAAGAAGAGCTGCACGCAGGCCAGGCGGGCCTGATCATCGGGCGGGCGAACATGCCCATCGTGAACGAGGGCGATGCGCTGTTCCACATCGCCAGGGTGAACACGCCGGAGGCCGAAAGCCGCATCGAAAGCCTGCACGCGCAGCTTGAGGACGCGGCGATGTTCGATGAGGATGAGATCATCTGAACCGGCTCCGCTGCAGGGCGGGCGGGCTTGCGGCGGAGCCGGGATCTTTCCCTTGCCCCTGCACCCGGTCTCCTCTATAGGGACCCATCGCCTGTCCCTAATCCGCGTTGGATTTGGGCCGGGTGATTCTTTTTTGCCGCGTCTTTGGCGCGGTTGACATAACCCACCAGGTTAAAGGTTACCCATCGGGGCCTTCTGGTGCTTTGGACAAGGAACAAAGGCGATGAACGCCAATGATCTGCGCGACAAAACCGTGGATGAACTCCGCGATGCCCTCGCATCCCTGAAAAAAGAGAGCTTCAACCTGCGTTTTCAGCAGGCGACCGGTCAGCTGGAAAACACTGCAGGCATCAAAGCGGCCCGCCGCAACGCTGCCAAAGTGAAGACCATCCTGAACGAAAAAGCTGCTGCAGCAGCTGAATAAGGAGCGACACGATGCCCAAACGTATTCTCACTGGCACCGTGACCAGCGATGCCAACGCCCAGACCGTCACTGTCTCGGTTGAACGCCGCTTCACGCATCCGGTTCTGAAGAAAACCATCCGTAAGTCCAAGAAATACCGGGCTCACGATGAAAAGAACGCTTTCAAGGTCGGCGACTCTGTACGCATCATCGAATGCGCGCCGAAATCGAAAACGAAACGCTGGGAAGTTCTGGAAGCCTAAGAGTCTCATCCGAGACTCCTGGCGGCTAGACTTAACAGTCAGTCGAAACCCTGGGGGATCACGCCACGCATCGGCGCCCCATAGGTCGGGAGAAACCACATGATCCAGATGCAAACAAATCTGGATGTTGCTGACAACTCCGGCGCCCGCCGAGTTCAGTGCATCAAGGTTCTGGGTGGCTCCAAGCGTAAATACGCATCCGTAGGCGACATCATTGTCGTTTCGGTCAAGGAAGCCATCCCGCGCGGCCGCGTGAAAAAAGGCGACGTCCGTAAGGCCGTTGTCGTGCGCACCGCCAAAGAAGTCCGCCGCGAAGACGGCACTGCAATCCGGTTCGACCGGAACGCAGCCGTTATCCTGAACACCAACAACGAGCCGGTCGGTACCCGGATCTTTGGCCCGGTTGTTCGTGAACTGCGCGCGAAAAACTTCATGAAGATCATCTCGCTTGCTCCGGAGGTGCTGTAATCATGGCTGCTAAACTCCGCAAAGGCGACAAGGTCGTCGTGCTGTCCGGCAAAGACAAAGGCAAAGAAGGCGCCATCGCCTCCGTTGACCCGAAAGCCGGCAAAGCCATCGTCGACGGCGTGAACATGGCGATCCGCCATACCCGTCAGTCGCAAAACGAACAGGGCGGCCGTCTGCCCAAAGCACTGCCGATCGACCTGTCGAACCTGGCACTGCTGGACAGCAACGGCAAAGCAACCCGCGTCGGTTTCCGCGAGGAAGACGGCAAGAAGGTGCGCTTCGCCAAGACCACCGGGGAGACTGTCTGATGCTTGACGCTGCAACCTACACCCCGCGCCTGAAGACTCTTTACAAGGACACCATCCGTGGCGCCCTGAAAGAAGAGTTCGGCTACAAGAACGACATGATGCTCCCCAAGCTGGAGAAAATCGTTCTGAACATCGGCTGCGGCCGCGCTGCTGTCAAAGACAGCAAGAAAGCCAAATCCGCCCAGGCCGACCTGACCCTCATCGCGGGCCAGAAAGCTCTGACCACCGTGGCAAAGAACTCCATCGCCGGCTTCCGCGTTCGCGAAGGCATGCCGATGGGTGCCAAGGTGACCCTGCGCGGTGACCGGATGTTCGAATTCCTCGACCGTCTGATCACCATCGCGATGCCCCGTATCCGCGACTTCCGCGGTGTTTCGGGCACCTCTTTTGATGGCCGCGGCAACTATGCCATGGGCCTGAAAGAGCACATCGTGTTCCCGGAAATCGATTTCGATAAAATCGATGAGCCCTGGGGCATGGACATCGTGATCGCCACCACCGCGAAAACCGACGCGGAAGCAAAGGCGCTGTTGAAAGCTTTCAACATGCCCTTCAACAGCTAAGCGGGGGAAGGATAGAGACCATGGCTAAGAAAAGCATGATCGAACGCGAGAAGAAGCGCGAGCGCCTGGTGGCAAAATATGCCGCAAAGCGTGCCGAGCTGAAAGAGATCGCGACTGACGAAAGCCGCCCGATGGAAGAGCGTTTCAAAGCGCGTCTGAAACTGGCGAAACTGCCGCGCAACTCGTCGGCAACCCGTCTTCACAACCGCTGCCAGCTCACCGGCCGTCCGCACGCTTACTACCGTAAGCTGAAGGTCAGCCGTATTGCGCTGCGCGAGCTGGGGTCTGCTGGTCAGATCCCCGGCATGGTGAAATCGAGCTGGTAAGGGAGAGACAGATATGAACGATCCTATCGGCGATATGCTCACCCGTATCCGTAACTCTCAGATGCGCGGCAAATCCACCGTCCTGACCCCGGCTTCCAAGCTGCGGGCCTGGGTGCTGGACGTGCTGGCAGACGAGGGCTACATCCGCGGTTATGAGAAGATGACTGGTGCCAATGGCCACCCGGCCATCGAAATCAGCCTGAAATACTTCGACGGCGAACCTGTAATTCGCGAGCTTAAGCGGGTCTCCAAGCCCGGCCGCCGCGTTTACATGGGCGTCAATGACATCCCGTCGGTCCGTCAGGGCCTGGGCGTGTCGATTGTCTCCACCCCCCAGGGTGTGATGTCGGACGCAAGCGCACGCGCAGCCAACGTTGGCGGCGAAGTGCTCTGCACCGTCTTCTAAGGAGGCTCGCAGATGTCCCGTATTGGTAAAAAACCGGTCGAACTGCCCAGCGGCGTGTCCGCTGCCGTGTCCGGCCAGACCATCGAAGTGAAAGGCCCGAAAGGCGCCCGCACCTTCACCGCAACCGACGACGTCACCCTGTCCGTGAACGATAACGTTGTCACCATCGAGCCGCGCGGCAAGTCCAAGCGTGCCCGTCAGCAGTGGGGCATGTCCCGCACTCAGGTGGCCAACCTCGTGACCGGTGTGACCCAGGGTTTCAAGAAAGAGCTTGAGATCCAGGGTGTGGGTTACCGGGCTCAGATGCAGGGCAACACCCTGAAACTGAACCTGGGCTACAGCCACGATGTCGACTTCACCGCGCCTGATGGCATCACCATCACCGCACCGAAGCAGACCGAAATCGTTGTGGAAGGTATCGACCAGCAGCAGGTGGGCGAAGTCGCGGCGAAAATCCGCGAATGGCGCCGTCCCGAGCCCTACAAAGGCAAAGGCATCCGCTACAAGGGCGAATTCATCTTCCGCAAGGAAGGCAAGAAGAAGTAAGGACCAGCAAAATGGCAAACAGCAAACGTACCCTGTTTCTGAAGCGCCGGCTGCGCGTCCGGAACAAGCTTCGCAAAGTGAACGCAGGCCGTCCGCGTCTCTCCGTGCACCGTTCGAACAAGAACATCTCTGTTCAGTTGATCGACGATCTGCGCGGCGTGACCGTGGCCTCCGCTTCGACCTTGGAAAAAGATCTCGGCGTTGTTGGCAAAAACAACGTCGAAGCAGCGACCAAAGTTGGTGCTCTGATCGCCGAACGCGCAAAAGCGGCCGGTGTGAGCGAAGCCTACTTCGACCGCGGCGGCTTCCTGTTTCACGGTAAAGTGAAGGCTCTGGCCGACGCTGCGCGTGAAGGCGGCCTGAAGATCTAAATCCCATGCGGGCGGCCTTCTCTAGGCCGCCCCGATGATCCGGGACCCCGGGCTTTGTCCGGGTGTCACCAGGATTGGAACAACAGGCGCCCCGTGCATTGTGCAGTGCGCCTCTCTTAAAAGGAATGCCTGATGGCAGAACGTGATAACCGCCGTGGCAACCGCCGCGACCGTGACGAGACACCGGAATTCGCAGATCGCCTGGTCGCGATCAACCGCGTCTCCAAAACCGTAAAAGGCGGTAAGCGCTTTGGTTTTGCAGCCCTGGTTGTTGTTGGCGACCAGAAAGGCCGCGTCGGCTTTGGCAAGGGTAAAGCGAAAGAAGTGCCCGAGGCGATCCGCAAGGCGACCGAACAGGCCAAGCGCCAGATGGTCCGCGTGCCGCTGAAAGAGGGCCGCACCCTGCACCACGACATGGCCGGCCGTCACGGCGCAGGCAAAGTTGTGATGCGTACCGCGCCTGAAGGTACCGGTATCATCGCAGGTGGTCCGATGCGTGCTGTCTTCGAAATGCTTGGCGTCAAAGACGTTGTTTCGAAGTCGATCGGTTCGCAGAACCCCTACAACATGATCCGCGCCACCCTGAACGGCCTGCAAAAAGAGCAGAGCCCGCGTTCGGTGGCTCAGCGCCGCGGCAAGAAGGTCGCCGACATCCTGCCCAAGCGGGACGAAGCACCGGCCGCCGCCGAAGCTGAAGCGTAAGGAGTAGAGAGACATGGCAAAAACCATCGTGATCAAGCAGATCGGCTCGCCGATCCGCCGTCCTGCCAAACAGCGCGCAACCCTGATTGGCCTGGGCCTGAACAAGATGCACAAAACCCGTGAGCTGGAGGATACTCCTTCGGTCCGCGGCATGGTCAACTCGATCCCGCATATGGTTCAGATCATCGAAGAGCGCGGCTAAGCCTCTTTTCGATACCTGACTAAAGAAAACGCCTCCGGGAAACCGGGGGCGTTTTTCGTTGTTGCGGGCCTTCCGGAAAGGGCAGGGCGTCAGCCTGCGGGAAAGGCCCCTTGCAACGCGTGCATAGCGGCTTGCCGGTTGCGTCAGTTGTTGGAATCGCGGCGCCCCCCTATCTCGGGGTCACAGCAAATGACCAAACACAGACCACCGGGAATAGGCCCGGTATCAGAGATAAGGATTGTTACGATGGCACATGTTATCAGCACCGCACATGGCACCCACAGCCTCACCGCCCGCATCCGTTCCGCCGTGGAAGGCCTGGCCGATTCCTGGGTGAAGGCCCGCGAATTCCAGCGCACCTACAACGAACTGGACGCGTTGAGCGATCACGAGCTTTCGGACATCGGCGTGCGCCGTGACGATATTGCCGATCTGGCGCGCCAGCACGTCTACGGCTGAGAATTCCCTCCTTCCCGGACGCGTCTCTCCTTCTCCTCATTTGTGTCCGGGCCAAAGCGCTCCTGCCCTGTCCGGGCGGGGGCGTTTTCTTTTGGCAAGGGTTCAAGACGCCTCACGCAATCGTGCTATGCGGGTGCTGCATAGCCGCCAGACCAAAGCATCCATTGTTCCCGGTCCGGGCCGTCCTTATGTCCCGTTCACTTCAGACGAACAGATCATGCACCGAACCGGGAGCACGTCCCGGCACCGCTGTTAAGGAACAAGAACAATGGCATATTCAACTCTCTCTGCGCCTTCTGCCGGCATCTCCGCGCGCCTGGCTGGCTTCGCCGCCGGCCTGCTCCAGAACTGGAAGCTGCGCCGTGACTACAAGGCGACCGTCAATGCCCTGCGTGCGCTTTCCGCCCGCGACCTGGCCGACATCGGCCTCAGCCGCTGCGCCATCCCCGGCGCCGCCCGCGCGCACATTTACGGCAAGTAATCTCCCTGGCCGGACCCGGATCCTCCTCCCTCTCCGAAAGCCCGGCCCGAAAGCGCCCCTGCCATCCCGGCGGGGGCGTTTTTGTTTGTCCGGGAGGTGTTGCGCACCTGCCGTACGCCCCGCCCACGCGGATTTAATCCGGCTGTGCCATTCTGGTGCGGATCATGATCACCCGCCGGGCCTGACACCCCCGGCACCTGGAACAGGGCTCCGGCGTGGCACCCGGAGCGCGCAAGATGCGTTTTCGCATGGGGGAAACCCCATCCCATCTCCACCCGGCGGCGCCGCCACCCTTTAACGGACGGCCAGCGGCAGAACGGACACAAAGACAGATGGCAGAATATGTAACCGGCAGGGCAGGGGCCTTGGCGGCGGGATCCGCGTGCGCCGCATGTTTGGCAAGGCTGCGGGGCTTGATCCCATCCCCCATCAGGTCTATAGGCACCCGGTGGCGTTCTGCGCCACGGAATCACCAATCAAGAAACGCCGTGGTTGGCCCATCACGCTTCGGGGGCCACATCCGGCAAGGAGAAGCGATATGAAACTTCACGAACTCAGCGACAATCCTGGCGCAACCAAAAAACGCATGCGCGTTGCCCGTGGCCCCGGCTCCGGCAAGGGTAAAATGGGCGGCCGTGGCATCAAAGGCCAGAAATCCCGTTCGGGTGTGTCGATCAACGGCTACGAAGGCGGTCAGATGCCTTTGTACCAGCGTCTGCCCAAGCGCGGCTTCAACAAGCCGAACCGCAAGGCATACGCCGTTGTGAACCTGGGCCTGATCCAGAAATTCATCGACCTGGGCAAGCTGGACGCTGCGAACATCACCGAAGATTCGATGATCGCATCGGGTCTGGTGCGCCGCAAGCTGGACGGTGTCCGCGTTCTGGCCAAAGGCGAAATCACCGCCAAGGCGACCATCGCTGTGACCGGTGCATCGGCCGCTGCCGTTGACGCCGTAGCAAAAGCCGGCGGCGCTCTGACTGTGGCAACTGCAGCCGCCGCAGAGTAACGGCTTGTGAGCGGCGCCAATGCCGCTTACATAGTCTTCGAGTTTTCCTAGAACGCCGCCCGAGCCGGAAAACGGTTCCGGGCGGCGTTTCGCTAAAGAAGAGACCTTTTCATGGTATCAGCAGCAGAACAAATGGCGGCGAACACCAGCTGGGCTGCCCTGGGCAAGGCCACGGATCTGCGCAACCGGATCCTGTTCACCATCGGCCTTTTGATTGTCTATCGCCTGGGCACGTTCATTCCGGTTCCGGGCATTGATTCAGGCGCCCTGCGCCAGTTCATGGAGCAGGCAGGCCAGGGCATCGGCGGCATGGTGTCGATGTTCACCGGCGGCGCGCTTGGCCGGATGGGGATTTTTGCCCTCGGCATCATGCCCTATATTTCGGCCTCCATTATCGTTCAGCTTCTGACCTCGATGGTGCCTTCGCTTGAGCAGCTCAAGAAAGAGGGCGAGCAGGGCCGCAAGAAGATCAACCAGTACACCCGTTACGGCACCGTGGCACTGGCGACCGCGCAGGCCTATGGTCTGGCTGTGTCGCTGGAATCGGGTGATCTGGCGACCGATCCGGGCATGTATTTCCGCATGGCCTGCATGATCACCCTGGTGGGCGGCACCATGTTCCTGATGTGGCTGGGCGAGCAGATCACCCAGCGCGGCATCGGCAACGGCATCTCGCTGATCATCTTTGTCGGCATCATCGCCGAGGTTCCCGCCGCAATCGCACAATTCTTTGCCTCCGGCCGCTCCGGCGCAATCAGCCCCGCCGTGATCATCGGTGTGATCCTGATGGTGATCGGCGTGATCATGTTCGTGGTGTTCATGGAGCGCGCCCTGCGCAAGATTCACATCCAGTACCCGCGCCGCCAGGTCGGCATGAAGGTCTATGACGGCGGCTCCTCGCATCTGCCGGTCAAGGTGAACCCGGCGGGCGTGATCCCGGCGATCTTCGCCTCGTCGCTGCTGCTGCTGCCGACCACCATCTCGGCGTTCTCCTCGGGCGCGGCAACCGGTCCGGTGATGTCCTGGCTCTTGGCGAACTTCGGCCCCGGCCAGCCGCTGTACCTGTTGTTCTTCGTCGCGATGATCGTGTTCTTCGCCTATTTCTACACTTTCAACGTCTCCTTCAAACCGGATGACGTGGCGAACAACCTGAAGAACCAGAACGGCTTTGTCCCCGGCATCCGCCCCGGCAAGAAAACCGCTGAGTACATCGAGTATGTGGTGAACCGCATCCTGGTTATGGGGTCCGGCTATCTGGCGCTGGTTTGCCTGCTGCCGGAGGTCCTCCGCGGCCAATTCGCCATCCCCGTCTATTTTGGCGGCACGTCCGTTCTGATTGTGGTATCCGTCACCATGGACACCATTCAGCAGGTGCAAAGCCACCTCCTCGCGCATCAGTATGAGGGGCTTATCGAGAAAAGCCAGCTGCGCGGGCGCAACAAGAAACGGACAAAACGGGGACCCTCTCGCCGATGAGCAACATTATTCTTCTTGGCCCGCCGGGGGCGGGCAAAGGTACGCAAGCGCGCTACCTGGTTGAATCCCGCGGCATGGTGCAACTCAGCACCGGTGACATGCTGCGCGATGCCCAGACCTCCGGAACCGAAATGGGCAAGAAGGTTGCCGCGATCATGGCTGAGGGCAAGCTGGTCACCGACCAGATCGTCATTGGCCTGATCCGCGAGAAGCTGCAGGGCGGCGCCGAAGGCGGTTTCATCTTTGACGGCTTCCCGCGCACCCTGGCCCAGGCCGATGCGCTGGCCAAGCTGCTGGACGAGATGGGCCTGAAGCTTGACGCGGTGATCGAGATGCAGGTCGATGATGACGCGCTGGTCGCCCGCATCACCGGCCGCTCCACCTGCGGCGGCTGCGGCGAGGTCTATCATGACCAGACCAAACCCTGGCCGTCGGACGGCAAATGCGCCAACTGCGGCAGCGATGATGTGAAACGCCGTGCGGACGACAATGAGGACAGCCTCAAGACCCGTCTGATGGAGTATTACAAAAAGACCTCGCCGCTGATCGGCTACTACTACGCCAAGGGCAATCTGCAGCGTCTTGACGGCCTCGCCTCGATCGAGGAAGTGCGCAAGAACATGGCGTGGATCATGGGCGAATAACGCCTGCCGCAGGCATCGGGGCGGGAGCGCTTCCTCAGGCCGGAACACCCAAGCCTTGCCGGTCCGGCGGGGCTTTTCCTTTAGGGCTTGACGGCCCATTTCCCAGCCCCTAGTTACCCACATCCCTTCTGGGAATGATTCCCCGCGGGCAGATTCGTTTGCCCGCTGAACTACCTCGAAATGCTGGACCCTCTGGCCACACTGCCACGGTCAAGTGTTGTGAAAAAAGGTTCCGGCGCTACGGAACCGCAACGAAAAGGAAAGTGACACGTGGCACGTATTGCCGGCGTTAACATCCCGACTGCAAAGCGGGTTCCCATCGCCCTCACCTACATCACCGGTATCGGTAACACCTCGGCCAAAGCTATCTGCGAAGCCGTAGGCATCGACGCAGCCCGCCGTGTGAACGAACTCAGCGACGCTGAAGTCCTGGCCGTGCGCGAGCACATCGACGCCAACTTCACCGTCGAAGGCGACCTGCGCCGCGAAGTTCAGATGAACATCAAGCGCCTGATGGACCTTGGCTGCTACCGTGGCCTGCGCCACCGCCGCAACCTGCCGGTCCGCGGTCAGCGTACCCACACCAACGCTCGCACCCGCAAAGGCCCCGCAAAGGCCATCGCTGGCAAGAAGAAGTAAGGGAGGGTTTGATCAATGGCACGTGATAAGACACGCGTTAAGAAGAAAGAGCGCAAGAACATCGCAACCGGTGTTGCGCATGTGAACTCTTCGTTCAACAACACCAAAATCCTGATCTCCGACGTGCAGGGCAACGCGATCGCTTGGTCGTCCGCCGGCACCATGGGCTTCAAAGGCTCGCGGAAATCCACTCCTTACGCGGCTCAGATGGCTGCCGAGGATGCGGGCAAGAAAGCCCAGGATCACGGTGTGAAGACCCTGGAAGTCGAAGTTCAGGGCCCCGGCTCTGGCCGTGAATCGGCTCTGCGCGCACTGGCTGCTGTCGGTTTCAACATCACTTCGATCCGTGATGTGACCCCGATCGCGCACAACGGCTGCCGCCCGCCGAAGCGCCGCCGCGTCTAATTCGAATTTTTTGCTGGGGCCCCGCTTGATTCGCAGGGCCCCAGTGCGTCATTTAAACCTCGGGCGTCCTTGGCCTTCCGGACATGGGGCAAGGACAGGAATGGAGGGAACGCATGATCCATAAGAACTGGGCAGAGCTGATCAAGCCGGCACAGCTGGAAGTGAAGCCGGGCAACGATCCTGCACGTCAGGCAACTGTCGTTGCAGAGCCGCTGGAACGCGGTTTCGGCCTGACCCTGGGCAACGCGCTGCGCCGCGTCCTGATGAGCTCGCTGCAAGGCGCGGCCATCACCAGCGTGCAGATCGACAACGTGCTGCACGAGTTTTCCAGTGTTGCCGGTGTGCGCGAAGACGTCACCGACATCATCCTGAACCTCAAGGGCGTGTCCCTGCGCATGGAAGTCGAAGGCCCCAAGCGGCTCTCGGTCAATGCCAAGGGTCCGGCAGTTGTCACCGCTGGCGACATTGCTGAAACCGCCGGTATCGAGGTTCTGAACCGCGATCACGTCATCTGCCACCTGGACGACGGCGCCGACCTGTTCATGGAACTGACCGTGAACACCGGCAAAGGCTATGTCTCGGCAGACAAGAACAAGCCGGAAGACGCACCGATCGGCCTGATTCCGATCGACGCGATCTATTCGCCGGTCAAGAAGGTCTCCTATGACGTTCAGCCCACCCGTGAGGGCCAGGTGCTGGACTATGACAAGGTGACCATGAAGGTGGAAACCGACGGCTCCATCAGCCCTGATGACGCCGTGGCTTATGCTGCGCGCATCCTGCAGGACCAGCTGTCGATCTTCGTCAACTTCGACGAGCCGGAATCGGCCAGCCGTCAGGATGAAGACGATGGTCTCGAGTTCAACCCGCTTCTGCTCAAGAAAGTGGACGAGCTGGAACTGTCGGTGCGGTCTGCAAACTGCCTGAAGAACGACAACATCGTCTATATCGGCGACCTGATCCAGAAGACCGAAGCCGAGATGCTGCGCACCCCGAACTTCGGCCGCAAGTCGCTGAACGAGATCAAAGAAGTGTTGTCGGGCATGGGCCTGCACCTTGGCATGGACGTCGAGGACTGGCCGCCGGACAACATCGAAGATCTGGCGAAGAAGTTCGAAGACAGCTTCTAAGACTTAGAGAGGGGGGCTTCGGCCCTCCTCTTCAATGCCCGGACCTGCCGGGGACGACATGGGCATCCGCCCCAAGGTGAGTGGCTGACACGCATCAGCTGCCTGACAAAGCAAAAACGCAGATCAAAGGACTATTAAAATGCGTCACGCACGTGGTTACCGCCGCCTGAACCGTACTCATGAGCACCGTAAAGCCCTGTTTTCGAACATGTGCGGCTCGCTGATCGAGCACGAGCAGATCAAGACAACCCTGCCCAAAGCAAAAGAACTGCGCCCGATCATCGAAAAGATGATCACCCTGGCAAAACGCGGCGACCTGCACGCCCGCCGTCAGGCCGCTTCCAAGCTGAAACAGGACAAGGACGTCGCCAAGCTGTTCGAGGTTCTGGGCCCGCGCTACAAGGACCGTCAGGGCGGCTATGTCCGTATCCTGAAGGCCGGCTTCCGTTACGGCGACATGGCACCGATGGCGATCATCGAGTTTGTCGACCGCGACACTGCCGCCAAGGGTGCTGCCGACAAGGCCCGCCTGGAAGCCGCAGAAGCAGCTGCTGAAGCAGACGAATAAGACGCGCTGAACTAACAGGTTCAGCTATCTGGCCCCCGCTCCGCCCGGAGCGGGGGTTTTTCTTTACCTGACGGCATCCGGACAATGTTTAGAATGCACTTTTTGTGCGAAAGGGAATCGTAATTTTCTTCTGATTTTACTGCCGCATCCAAGCAAGCCCGGGGACGGAAGTAATGACTGCAAAGAACACCACCGCGGCCAGGCGGTTCTCACTGGCGAACCTCAGCACCAAGACAAAGATCGTTTCGGTGGCGGTGTTCCCGCTGTTGCTGGTTCTTGGGGTTGGGGTGCTGGCGGTCGTTAACCTGGGCCGTATGGACAAGACTGCGCAGGCTGTTGACCACACCCAGAAGATTTTGACCGAAGCGCAGGCGCTGGCGCAAGCCGCCTCTGGCATGGAGGCCGGGCTGAGGGGGTATTTGCTGGCCGGGCAGGATGAATACCTGGTGCCGTTTGAGGACGGCAGCGCCAAAGTTGCCGGCTCTCTGAACAGTTTGCGCACCCTGGCAGAGGGCAATCCGGACTTGCTGGCTGACCTCGATACGGCAGAGCAGACATTGGCCGGCTGGCAGGCGGATGTCGCGGCCGGCGCCATCGCGTTGCGCCGCGAAATCGGCGACGCCCTGACCATGAACGACATGGCGGCAGAGGTGAAACAGTCCAAGGGCCGGGTCTACTTCGAGGACTTCCGTGCGGAGATGGCCAGGGTCATCGAGGAAGAGGAAGTCGAGCTGAACAACCGGCGCAACACCTTTTCTTCTTTGGTGAATGCCGGGATTGCCGATCCGGATTACCTGAACACCTCGCTGCAGGCGGTGGAGCAGACCCACAAGGTAATCAGCAGCGCCAAGGACCTGCTGTCGGCGGCGGTCGACATGGAAACCGGGATGCGCGGCTTCCTTCTGGCGGGCGACCGGGAATTTCTCGATCCGTATATGGAGGGCAACGGGCGCTTCAACGAAGTACTGGCCGACCTCCACCTGGCGCTGGCCGACAACCTGATGCAGGCTAACCGCCTGGATAACGTGGCCAAGATCGTTGACGAATGGCGCAGCAGCGTGGTGGTTCCGATGCTGCAGCTGCGCCGGGTGATCGGCAGCGCGGCGACCATGGATAACATGGCCGATCTTGTCGCCCAGGGGCAGGGCAAGGCGTATTTCGACAGCTTCCGGGCCACCATGGACTCGATCGAAGCCAAAGGGGCCAAGGCAATGGCCGCCCGCCGCGCCGCCAATGAGGCGCTTGCCGCCCAGACCCGCATCATGATCCCCGGCGCAATTGCCGCGGCGATCCTGATCGGCGCGGTGATGGCGCTGATCACCGGTTCCGGCATTGCCTCTGGCCTGCGGCGCATTGTGGTGTCGATGCGCGGATTGGCGGAAGGTAACAATGCCGTCGAGATCAAGGGGCAGAACCGTGGCGACGAGGTTGGCGATATGGCCCGCGCACTGGATAAATTCCGCGCAGAACTGGTGCGGATGCAGGAGGCCGAACAGCAGAAAGCGGAGAGCAAGGATGCCGAGCTGGGCAATGTGGTGAAGCAGCTGAGCGAGCGTCTGGCCCGGCTGTCGCATGGCGACCTGACCATCCGGATCGAAGAACAGTTCCCCGAAGAGTACGAGCAGCTGCGCGCCGATTTCAACGGGTCCATAGACAATCTGAATTCCACCGTGCAGCAGGTGATCGGATCCGCTTCCAGTATCCGCAATGGCGCGGCCGAGATCAGCCAGGCCTCCGACGACCTGTCGCACCGCACCGAAAGCCAGGCCGCCACGCTCGAGGAAACCGCCGCCGCCATTGATGAGCTGACAGCCTCGGTGAAATCCGCCGCCGAAGGCGCCCGCAACGTCGAGGCCACCGTGCGCGATGCGCGCCAAGAGGCGGAAAACAGCGGTGAGGTGGTGCAAAGCGCTGTGGCCGCGATGAGCGGGATCGCGGAAAGCTCGAACAAGATTTCCCAGATCATTTCGGTGATCGACGACATCGCCTTTCAAACCAACCTGCTGGCGCTCAACGCCGGGGTGGAGGCCGCCCGCGCGGGCGAGGCGGGCCGCGGTTTTGCGGTGGTCGCCTCTGAGGTGCGGGCGCTGGCGCAGCGGTCTTCAGACGCGGCGATGGAGATCAAGACCCTGATCGGCGACAGTTCCCGCCAGGTCGGGGAGGGGGTGGATCTGGTCGGCCGCGCCGGGGAGGCGCTGCAGTCGATTGCCGGCCAGGTCAGGCATATCTCGCAACTGGTGTCCGAGATCGCCGAAGGTGCCGAGGAGCAATCCACCGGCCTGCTTGAGATCAACACCGGCGTCACCCAGCTGGATCAAGTGACCCAGCAGAACGCGGCGATGGTAGAGGAAGCCACGGCAGCGGGTCATCTGCTGAACACCGACGCGGGCAAGCTGTCAGAGATTGTGGCGCAGTTTCAGGTCGATGGCTCCGCGGTTCCGGCGGCGGCAGCGCCAGAGATTGCCGTGCCTTCCGCTCATGGCGGCGATGATTGGGAGCTTGAGGCCCGCCCCGCGCCGGCGATGGTGCCGGCGCAGGACGGCAACGCAGCGCGGGACCTGTGGCAGGATTTCTGATCTGCAAAACCGACGCGGCACAGGCCCTCCGCGGCGGAGGGCCTGCTGCTGTTTTCCAGTTGAATTTTCCGGGGTGACAGCTGCCCGAATCTCCGCTAGCGTCCGGCCCATGACCCGCACCTATGCCGCATTCTGGTATTTCTTTTATCCGCGCCACATGGCGGACGGAGGGGTCAGCGCATTCTGAGCACATAGATCGGAACGCACCAGGAGACCAACCAACCGCCCGCAGCCCGCAGGCGGTCTTTTTGTATCCGCCGCAGCGACCAGGGCCCCCGCCAAGGAAGCCGACCCATGACACCCCAAACCGAAAACCTCCGCATCACCGGCATGCAGGAACTGATCTCGCCCGAGGACCTCGCGTCGCAGCTGCCCGGTACGGCGGCGGCCACCGATACCGTGCTGGCCAGCCGCACGGTGATCCAGAATGTGCTGCATGGCCGCGATGACCGGGTGATTGCCGTGGTCGGCCCTTGCTCGATCCACGATCCCAAAGCGGCGATGGACTATGCCGAACGGCTGGCACCGCTGCGTGAACGCCTGGCCGGGCAGCTGGAAATCGTCATGCGGGTCTACTTCGAGAAGCCCCGCACCATCTCGGGCTGGAAAGGGCTGATCAACGATCCCGGCCTCGACGGCTCGTTCCGCATCAACGAAGGGCTGGGGCTGGCCCGCAGTCTGTGCCTGGACATCAACACCCTGGGACTGCCGGTCGGCACCGAGTTCCTCGACACCGCGGTGCCGCAGTACATCTCAGATCTGGTCGCCTGGGCCGCCATCGGCGCCCGCACCACCGAAAGCCAGATCCACCGCGAGATGGCCTCGGGCCTCAGCTGCCCGGTGGGGTTCAAGAACGGCACCCGCGGCAATCTGCAGATCGCGGTTGATGCGGTGCGCTCGGCGGCCCATCCGCACCACTTCATGGCGCTGGCAAAATCCGGCCGCGCGGCAATTGCCGCCACCAGCGGCAATCCGGACTGCCACCTGATCCTGCGCGGGGGCGGCGGCACCAACTATGACGCAGCCTCGGTCGACGCGGCCTGCAAGCTGGCGGAAAAGGATGGCATCCGCGGCCATGCGATGATCGACGCCAGCCATGCCAACAGCGGCAAGGACCCGATGCAGCAGCCCGCCGTGCTCCGCGATGTGGCGGGGCAGATTGCAGGCGGCGATGCGCGCATTACGGGGGTGATGATCGAAAGCCACCTGGTGGCCGGCCGTCAGGATCCGGGCAAAGGGGTCCTCACTTACGGCCAGTCCATCACCGACGGCTGCCTGGGCTGGGAAGACACCGTCGCAGAGCTGGAGGCGCTGGCAGAAGCCGTCACCGCGCGGCGGGCCCATGCGGCACGGGCGGCGGAACCGAGCCTGGCAGAGGCCTGATGCGATAAAGGGGCTGCGAGTATGCTGGCAAAGAAGAAGAAAGCCTGATGTGCCTTGCCTGAAGCATTCCGGGTTTTGGGGCGCAAAATTAACCCCTGCCGGGATTTCTCTCGGCAGGGGTTTGATTTTTAACGATAAAACTTGATAAGGATCAAGCGCGTTTGCGGGGGTTTTGTCCCGGAGCAACACATCGCAGAAAAATGGGTTTGAGACTTCGGTTTGCCGG
>NZ_LUKH01000052.1:0-15278 GCF_001593695.1 Leisingera sp. F5
TGAACAGGGCATTGATGGCGGCGGGGCTAGCGTAGATTTCTTCATATTGCACAAAGAGGAACTGCTGTAGCACGCCCGGCGGCAGAGCCGAGACCCGGCCCACGCTTTCATTCCAGGCCTCCAGTCCAGCGCGCCAGTCCAGCGTCCAGTCGTCGTCCGAATTCTGAAAACGCGCTTCATAGCTTTCGACCACCGATAGCGGGTTGCGCAGCAGGTAGATATGGCGTGCTTTGGGGAATTCCGTCAGCACATGGTCCAGATGGCGGAACAGGGGCGGGAATTTGTCCCCGGTATAGACCGCATGGTCAAACCGCCGTGCGCGCTGGCCAGGCGGAAGGCCGTGCAGCCCGCCATGCTTGTGGGTGTCGCCGTCGCGCAGGTCCAGAAAACGTTCCTTTTCGAAATGGGCGCGGCAGATTTCATTGCGGCGGAACTTGAAGAAATAGCGCTCCTGCCCCATCATAATGTGGTTGTGCAGGTTCAGGATATTTACCAGAGCGCTGGTGCCGGCGCGGGCTGTGCCGGAAAGAAACAGACGTCTTGCCATCAGATGCGTGCCTTTGTCCGGGGAAGGGCGGGAAAACCGGTGGAGGAGAGCAGGGAGGCCATCAGAACGGATCCGGGTAGCGGTCCATCAGATCGCAAAGCACATTGTTGCCGGTCGGAGTGAACTGCAGCCCGGCATTGGGGTAAGAGGTGAACTCGCCGAACACCACCCGCTGGGCGGTGATGTAGAAGTCCAGCCGCATGAAGCAGTTGATGTCGCGGGCCACTCGGGCGGACAGTTCCAAAAGCTCTTCGAAATGCTGCGGTTTTGCAATCACCGGCGCCATCGCGTTGGAGCGCTGGAACGGACCGTAGGGTACCCAGCCCTGGCTGTAGTAGCGGTGGCTCCAGTCCGTCTTTTTACCCACGCGGTTGACCACTTGAATCACCCAGGGGCGGCCACCTGCCACATAGACCTTGAAGTCGCGCGGCACCGTGAAGGCGGGGTCGAAATCCTGAATGAACTCCTCGGCGATGAAGCGGGTGCCGAGCTTGACGAAATTGCCGCGCGACAGCACCGCCCGGGCAAACTTCAGCCGCTGATCCAGCGGCACGGTTTCGCCCGAGAAAACCTCGCGCGCGCCGTCAAACAGCATCACCCCGTCATTATTGGCGGCATTGTTGGGCTTGATCACAACCCGCTCCGGCAGAGCTGGGAAATTGAGATCCTCCAGCTGCTCCGTCTCAGCGTAACACTCCGGCAGCGGCAGCTCCAGGCGAGCGGCATAGCGGTGCATCGCCGTCTTGTTGACCAGGCCGGCAATATAGCTCCGCCGCTGCTGCCGCTTGGGGTCGGAATGCGGATCCTTGCCCTGATACCAGCGGGCCAGCCGGTCATCCATGCGGCGCTTGAACTCTGTATTGGGCATCGGGCTCCGGCTCCTGGCGTTGTGGGGGGCTGGCTGCTGCGCCGGACCTTATAAGCGCGGCAGCGGGGTTTCCAGTGGCAAAGGCGGTGCCGTCAGGCCAGACAAGCCTCCAGTTCCTGCAGCACGGCACTGGCCACCCGCTGGCGCTCGGCGGCGGCATCCTGCAATCGGGTAAAGCGCCGCTGCAGGGCCCGGGCCGCGTCCAGCCAGGCTTCGGCAAAGGCCAGATCCGGAGTGAAACCGGCAATCTGCAGGGCGGCTTCCGCGGCGCTCCGGCCGTAGCTGTTGAGCATCGCTCCTTCCGGCACCAATTCTGATATCCGGTGCGCGGGCGATGCATAATAGGCTGGGATGCCGCCGGTCGCGAAAGCATCAAAGATCTTCTCGGTGATGTAATCGGGCTGATGGGTGTTTTCATAGGCCGAGATTACCCGTGCCCGTCCGTCCAGTGCGGCCAGCTTGTCCAGGTGCCAGTCCGCCAGCGCCTGGCGCCGGGCGCCGGCCGGGCGCCAGCCCTGGCCCTCGCGCAGGGTGCCGGGCAGGGCGGTCTGCTCTGCTACCTCGGTGCGGTAGAGGCTGAGCCCTTCAAGATGGTGATCTGGAAAGGCCTGCCCGTAGGCCGGCTTGCGGCGCACTTCGGCATAAAAGGCAGCGGGCACCGGGGCAGCCCGCCAGCGCTGCAGCAGCGCTGGCGGGCTGAGCGCGGCCTGGCGCCCCAGCAGCAGCGCATAGCGGGCCAGATAGCGAGAGTCGGTAAGCAGGAAATAGGGGATCTTGCGGAAGGCGAAGATGTTGGAATTCATATGGTTGAGAAAGGTATAGGCGAGGTGGCCCCCGTCCAGTTCCAGATGCCGCTGCCGGTCCATGAAGCCGTTGCTCCAGATGCTGTCCCATAGTGGTTCTTCCGACACGATTACCATCCGCAGCCGCGGATTGCGCGTTTGCGCCGCGAGCAGGGCGGCAGCGTTTTCCCTCAAGTCAATGCTGTAGCCGCTCAGCACCAGATCGGCGGCGCCGGGTTCTGCCGTCAGTTCCACCTTGCCGTGAACCAGGGTCTGGAAAGGGGCATAGGCCAGCGGGGTGCGGCTGGCATGCCGCCCGAACAGGCAGACCCGCATCAGGGCTCCGCGGTTCAGCGCTGGAGCAGGAGACCGGCGGGTTTGAAGGAGCACGCGGCGGTGCATCAGCTCCTGTGCCGCGTCCAGTTGCCGGATAATGCCGTCATTGGCGGGCAGGGCGGCGCGGGCAGCCTGCTCTGCCTGTAGGACCAACGGATCCGCGGCATGAGCTTCGGCGGCGGTTGCTCCGTCCAGCAGCAGGCTGGCTGCCAGAGTGTTCAGAAACAGCCGGGCAGTGGCGGCGGGCGTGGGCGTTTGCCGGGCCAAAGCCCACGCCTGGCTGGCCAGAAAGCCGCAGGTGCTGCCGCCAGCGGCGGCGGCTTGCGGCTGGGCTGTATGGCCGCCAGCCGCCTCTAGCATGAAAGCCTGCAGATCGGGGATGAAACCGCCGGGGCCGTAGAGCAGCCACAGCTGGCGGCCTGCGTGGCGCATCCGGGCCAATGCTTCGGGATCGGCGGCAATAGCTTCCAGCTGTGCGGGCAGAGCTTCGATGGCGGAGGGGGTTTCGTGACAGAACAGCACCGCTGATTCCCATAGCTTCAGATCGCCTGGCGGCGCCCAGGTGTCGGCCAGAATCACCGGAATGCTGCCAGCGCCGAGGCTTTCCCACAGGCGGATGGAATTGGGGCCGCTGCCGGAGGGGCAGAGTGAAAAGATACTGGTGGTGAGCGAGTCGCGGAATTCCTGCGAGGCGGTCCCGTCGATATGGGGCTGGCTGTCTGATTTGCGGGCGTTAGCGTCACGCACCTGGTGGCTGTAGACTACCTTATTGTAATGCCAGCTGTCGCGCCCGGTGATCTGGCCCCGGGGATGATCCGCCAGCAGATCGAGGATCCAGTTGCGGCTTTCGGTCAGATAGTGCTGGTTGGCGCGGGCGCCGATGAAGGAGAACAGATGCTGCCGTGCGGCGCGGCTGTCCGTCTCAGGGACCTGCTGCACCGGATACAGCGGGAAAGGGTGCAGGCGGATACCGCCCTGGTGTCCTGCGGCGGCATCCTCCCGGGTGGTGTGGGGCCAGAAAATCTCGCTGATGCCCGCCTCGCGGAACAGCCACAGCATGTCTTTCATCCGGATATGCTGGCAGACTGTTACTTTGAGGCTGTCCGCGGGCAGCTGTGCACAAAAGGTGCGGAACTGCGCCAGCAGCTCTTCATGACCGCCGGATTTTCGGTGCAGTTTGTCGATCAACGTGGCCCAGGGAAAGGCGGCATAGATTGCCCCGTCCGGCACCGCACCGGCCGTCTTCAGTTGGCGGAAGGCGTGCTCTTCGGTGATCGCCGGATACTGCCAGCCGCGGTCATGGGCGAGAATGTTGCCGCTGAGGACGGGCGTGGGCGGTTCGGGGACGAAGCTGTTCATTGAATCGGGATCACTGGTGCGGGCCGGGCTGAGTGCCGGCAGGATATCTCTTGCCGCGCTGTAGCAGCCGGGCCGGGCCGCCTCAACCGTTCTTGCATTCGGCGGCGGTTTCCACGAGTGTGCGGCTGCTGCGCAACTGGAGAAGGAACGTCCTGTGAATGCTTTGGAGACGATTGCCCGCGGTCCGGCCGGACCGCTTTCCCTGGAGTTCCTGCAGGAGCAGATTGCCGCCTTGGCGGACGGGGGGCGCCGTGAGATCTGCGCCGGGCACCTGGACCTGGGAGAAGATCTGTGGTTGTCCTGCGACCCGGGCGGTCAGGCGCGGCTAACGCTGGAGCCGGGCGAAGATGGCCTGGTATTGGAGCTAGTGGCGGGAGACAGCGGCCGCTGGAGTTGCCTTGGCATGCGCATTCCGGCGGATATCCTGGCTCAGGCACAGGAGGCGGTGCTGTCTCTGGCGTTGCACAGTACCGGCCTGATCGCCTGCAGCCCAGTGCTGCGCTACTTCCTGCCCGAAGGCGGTTTTCGCGATGTCGGAACCGGGGCACCGTTGCTGCTGGCGCCGGGTGCGCGCGCCGTCCATCCCGGAATTCCGGTTGACCGGGCCTTGGCCGAACAGGCGGCGGGCTGCGAGCTCAACTTGTTTTTTCTGAATGACCGGTTTCGCGCGGACCGCCTGCGGCTGGAGCCGCGGCTGCAGGGCTGATCCAGGTCAGCTGTCCAGGATCCTACGTAAGGCGGCGGGCAGGGCGGACTGCAGGCGCCGGCGCTCCTGCTGCCAGTGCTTCGGATTGCAGAAGAGCGCTGCCAGCACCTGCTGGGCTTTGTGATAGGCTTGGCAGGTCTCCTCCAGCCAGGGGCCGTCCTGCCAGGGCAACCCGTCCAGCTGCGCGGCGGCCTGCTGTGTGCTTTGTCCATGCAGATTAATCCAGGAGGCCGGCGGCAGGCCGAAATCATGGATCCGGTGGCGCGGTGCGGCGTAATAGGCAGGCAGCGCGCCTGCGGCAAATGCGTCGAAAATCTTCTCGGTGATATAGTCTGGCTGATGGGTGTTCTCAAAGGCGGCCAGCACCTTTTGATGGCCGTCCAGTGCTGTCAGCTTGTCCAGGTGCCAGTCGCTGAGCCGGTTGCGGGGCAGCGCATCGGGCTGCCAGCTGCGGCCCAGCCGCTCAACCGGGCCGCGGCGGCAGGCTTCAGCCACCAATGTGCGCCAGTAGCACAGACCGGTGATGCCGCCCTCGGGCCAACGGACGGAATGATATGGTTCCGGGCGGCGCTCGAACATGAAAGTGAGGGCGGTGGCGCGGGTACGGAAGGCCTGGGCCCAGCCCGCCGGAGTGATCTGTGCGTTGCGGGTGAATTTTGCGGCATAGGCGTTGGCAAACCGGTGATTGGTCAGAAGGTAGTAGGGAATGCGGGAGAAACGGAAAATATCTGAGGTATGGTGGTTGAGCTGATGCAGCGGCAGCAGCCCCCAGGGGCTCTCTGCCAAGCGCTGGTGCGCCAGAGGCTGGCGACCCCAGATGGTGTCCCAGAAGGGTTCTTCGGACAGCAGCACGATGGGCCGCCGCCGCCGCCGCCAGTCTTCGGCTAACGCGCGGGGGGCCTGCTGTACATCCAGCAGATGTGCAAAGAGATAGAGATCCGCATGTTCGGGGCGCTCGACCAGCTCGATGCGGTCAGCAAAGAGCGGGGCCAGGGCCGGGTAGCTGAGCGGTGTGCGGCGGGCGTGCGGCCCGGTTTTGAAGATCCGTATCATCCGGTTTGGTTCGCCTGCTATGGGGAAATCTGTCCGGCTTGCCCTATAGCAGGCGGCGGCTGGAGCTGTCGCGGATAAAACGGCAGGGGATGAGGCGCCGGGTTGTCATTCCAGACGGTGCGGACGTAAAAGGTTTCTGCCGATGACGGGTGATGACCGGCTGCTGATTGAGGAAATGATGACAGGCAAGACGCAAGAGACAGCTGCGCTGGCGGCGATTGAATCCGGCAAGGGCCTGCTGCTTTGGGCTGCGGATGCGACGCTGGCCGCGGCAGTGCAGGACGTGCTGAGCAGCGCGTATTCGGTAGAACTTTCGCCCCGGTTGCCGTATCCGCAAGGGCCGGATGGTCCGGCCATACTGCTGCTGTGCCCGGCCCCGGCAGAGGTGCTGTGCCAAGCGTTGGAGGCGGGCAGGGGGGTGGCGGAGGCGCTGGCGGAGTGCCAGGCCGCAACCGCGGCGGTGCTGGGCGTGCAACGGCGCAGCCGCAGGCAGGCGCGGATTGCTGAGGTCGGATTGCTGCGCCGGGACCCTGGCGCCTTTTTGGCTTTTTGCGGCCTGCCGCCGGGGAGTGCCGCGGCGGCCCGGATGCAGGAGGCCGCAGGTCCGGCGCCGGGTGGTGTGCTGATGGCGCTGGTGCAGAACAGGCTGCTGGCGGACCCGGGGCTGCGGCGGCTGGCCGGCGAGTTTGCAGCGGCGGCAATGGCCGGTCCGGCGGATGGATCTGATGCCGAGGCGGCCTTGCAGGCCTATCTGAACAGGGTGGAGGAAAGCCAGGAGCTGGAGCTTTTGCGCAACCAGCAGCGCAGCCTGTATGAGCAGCTGGAAACGCTCTATGGCGAGAAACGCCAACTGGAACAGCGTCTGGATCAGATGCGCAGCGGCTTGGACAGCGTGGCGGTACTGGAGGCCCGGACCGAAGCGCTGGCGGCTCGGCTGGCAGCCAAGGAAAGCGCGCTGCAGGCGGCAGGGCAGGCGCTGGTTGATCTAGAGCAGGAGAGGGAGGCGCAAAAGGCATTGGTGCACCGCTTTGAGACCTCGCGCTCCTACCGGATGACGGCGCCGTTCAGACGGTTGCGCGGGGTGCTCCGCGAGGGCAGTAGATAGCAATGATCAGTTTTAGCTTATCAGTGGCTGCCGACTATGTGATTCATATCGGGGCCGGCAGCGGCACAGAGGTGCCGACCTATTGCGCAACCGGTCTGGATCCGGTCATTCTGGTTGAGGCGGATCCCGAGGCGATGCCGCATTTGCGTCACTTGGAGATGCAGTTCCCAGCCGTGCAAGCGATACAGGCTGCTGTCAGTGCCCGGACCGCCGGGCTGACTTATTCCCGGGCCAATTTTTCCGATCTCAGTGGCCTGAGGGCGCCGGTTAAAGCTTTGCGAGATCTGTTTCCGGGGTTGGATATCTTGGAGCAGACGCCTGTTGCTGGAATCCGCCCTGAAACGCTGATTGATGATGCGGACCTGCCGCAAGGGCAAGTTGGGCTGCTGGTTCTCGAAACACCGGGAGAGGCTTTAGGAATTATCGATGCTTTGGCTGAAACAGCGGCGCTGGAAAAGTTTGCAGCCATCCGGGTGCAGGAAGGGCGAGCGCCGCTCTATGAGGGTGGCAGTTGTATTGCCATGCTGCACAACCGGCTGACTGAGCTGGGTTTTGCTTGCTGGCTGGAAGCCGGTCCGCAGGACCCGGACCGGCCGCATCTGCTGGCCAGCAGATGCGGTATAGGGTTGGAGGCTAAAAACAGCCTGCAGACCCTGTCTGCGGCCTTGCGGGAGAGCGAAGGGTTTCGAATACAGGTGGAGAATGAGCTTGGTGCGGTTCAGGCCCAGCTGGCCTTGAAGGAGGCCCAGCTGGACGGAGGGCTGGCTGAATACAAGGCTGCTGCTGCAGGTATAAAGCAGCTGCAGCAGGAGAGTATTGCGGCCCGGGGGGAACTGGAAGCCGATCGCGACGCAATCCGGGCGCAGTTGGTGCGCCATGAGGCGGAAGCGGCGGAACTGGCCGCTGCCAATCAGGAGAGTAGTGCGGCCCGGGCGGAGCTGGAAGCCGATCGCGACGCAATCCGGGCGCAGTTGGTGCGCCATGAGGCGGAAGCGGCGGAACTGGCCGCTGCGCAAAAGGAGGCCCTTGCAGATGCCGCTGGCGAGGCAGACCGGTTGCGTGCGGAGCTGGAGCAGAGACCGGTCGCCGAAGAACTGGAAAAGCGCCATCAGGCCGAGCTGCAATCTGTGTGGGATCGGGTTGAAAAGCTGACGGAGGACGCGCGAGCGGCGCAACAAAACCTCTCGGTGGCGTTGCGGATGCAGTCTATGCGGGAGGCGGACCTGAAGGAATTGCAGCAGCGTTACGGCCTTCTGTTGCAGCAGAAGGAAGCCCAGGATGGATTGCTGGAAAGGCTGAGTGCAAATTTGACTGAACTTCCGAAGACTGCACCGCAGGCGCGGCGCTTGGAGGCGGGAGCGGTTAAAGGGAAGAAACGGACATGAGCGGCCTGATGGCACAGCCGGGCGCTTTTGAGAGGCTGGAGGCTGCGGCGCGGGATCCGGTCCAATTGGAGGCGCTGCGCGCGGCAGGGCTGGCGGAGGAGCTGGCAGGTTATGCCGCCGAGGGGCAGGGCGATCTACCGGTGATGCGCACGGTGCATCAATTCGCCTGCACGGGCGGCACATTGATCAGCAAATGCATTGCTTCTATGCCCTGTACCCGGCTGCTCAGCGAAGTGGACCCGTTCAGCGAGCTGGGCCATCAGCAATCCTTTGTGCCCAGCGATCTGATCGGACTGGCCAAACTTGGATCGGCGCCACCGGCGCAGAAAACGTTGGCGAAAATTTTTTTGGCAGGGCTGGCGGAACTGGCGGCCGACAGCCGTGTGGAAGGCCGCGATTTGGTTTTGCGCGACCACAGCCACAGCCATTTCTGTTACGGGGGCACAGTGCCGGAGCGGCCCTCGCTAGCGGAGATTCTGAGTGCGAGTTATCAGCTGCGCAGTCTGGTGACGGTGCGGCACCCTCTGGATTCTTATCTAAGTTTGCGGCGCCAGCAATGGCTGCATTTCACCCCCGCAACGCTGGAAGAATACGCCGTACGCTACCATTTGTTCCTGGATCACTACGACGGCGTCGAGATTTTGCGTTATGAAGATTTCACGGCTGCTCCCGAGGCGTCCATGCAGCAGATATGCTCGATTTTGAGGCTGGCTTATAATCCTGATTTCAAAGATAATTTCTCTGCTCTTCATCTGTCTGGGGACAGTGGGCGCAGTGGCGTCGAAATTGCTTACCGTCCTCGCCGGGCCTTGTCTGTGGAAGTTCTTGACGAGCTGCCGGCGGCGGCGGGCTACATTCGGCTTTGCGAGCGGCTGGGATATGAAGCGCTGCCGGAGACGGAGACCGGTACGGAACCTGTGTCCAGTGCGCCATGACAGCCTGTTCTAAGAGTGCCCGGCAGCGCAAGTTCTGCTTCTCTTTCCCATTGGGCTGGCTTAAGCACGGCGCAAAATTGCGGGTAATTCTGATTGAACAGGTCATGACATGAAAAAAGCTCTTATCACCGGCATCACCGGCCAGGATGGCTCCTATCTTGCAGAGTTCCTTCTGGAGAAGGGCTATGAGGTGCATGGCATCAAGCGCCGGGCGTCCTCGTTCAACACCCAGCGGGTGGACCATATTTATCAGGACCCGCATGAGCGCCAGGCCCGCTTCAAACTGCATTACGGCGATCTGAGCGACACCTCGAACCTGACCCGGATCCTGCAGGAAGTGCAGCCCGACGAGGTCTATAACCTCGGTGCCCAGTCCCATGTGGCGGTGAGCTTTGAGAGCCCGGAATATACCGCCGACGTGGATGCCATGGGCACCCTGCGCCTGCTTGAAGCGATCCGCTTTCTGGGGCTGGAAAAGAAGACCCGCTTCTATCAGGCCTCGACCTCGGAATTGTACGGGTTGGTGCAGGAGACGCCGCAGCGCGAGACCACGCCGTTCTACCCGCGCTCGCCTTATGCGGTGGCCAAGCTCTATTCCTACTGGATTACCGTGAACTACCGCGAGGCTTACGGTATGTATGCCTGCAACGGCATCCTGTTCAACCACGAGAGCCCGCGCCGCGGCGAGACTTTTGTGACCCGCAAGATCACCCGCGGCCTGGCCAATATCGCGCAAGGCCTGGAGCCCTGCCTGTATATGGGCAATATCGACGCGCTGCGCGACTGGGGCCATGCAAAGGATTACGTGCGGATGCAGTGGATGATGCTGCAGCAGGACGCGGCGGAGGATTTCGTGATCGCCACCGGCAAGCAGTACTCAGTCCGCCAGTTCATCCAGTGGTCGGCGGCCGAACTGGGCATTCACCTGGAATTCTCCGGCAGCGGTGTCGAGGAGATTGCCACCGTGGCGGCGGTCGAGGGCGATAACGCCCCGGCGCTGAAACCCGGCGATGTGGTGATGCGGATCGACCCGCGCTACTTCCGCCCGGCGGAGGTGGAAACGCTGCTCGGCGATCCCGCCAAGGCCAAGGAAAAACTGGGCTGGGTGCCGGAAATCACCACCCAGGAAATGTGCGCCGAGATGGTCGCCGAAGACCTGAAAACCGCCCGCCGCCATGCGCTGCTGAAAGAACACGGCATGGACCTGCCGGTCAGCGTTGAGGGCTAAGGTCATGACCCGGATTTATGTGGCAGGCCACCGCGGCATGGTCGGCGGTGCGATCCTGCGGCAATTGCAGACGCGCCAGGCGGCAGGCGAGGATTTGACGCTGATAACCCGCACCAGCGCCGAGCTGGACCTGACCGATCAGGCAGCGGTGCGCGCCTTCATGCAGGCGGAACAGCCCGATCAGGTCATTCTGGCGGCGGCCAAGGTGGGCGGCATTGTTGCCAACAACAGCTACCCGGCTGAGTTCATCTATGAAAACCTGATGATCGAGTGCAATGTCATCCACGCGGCCTTTGAGGCGGGGGTGAAAAAACTGCTGCAACTGGGATCAAGCTGCATCTACCCCAAGCTGGCAGACCAGCCGATGGCCGAGGATGCGCTGCTGACAGGCGTGCTGGAGCCCACCAACGAGCCTTATGCAATTGCCAAGATCGCCGGCATCAAGCTGTGCGAAAGCTACAACCGGCAGTACGGCGTGGATTACCGCTCGGTGATGCCGACGAACCTCTATGGGCCGGGCGACAATTTCCACCCGGAAAACTCCCATGTGCTGCCCGCCCTGATCCGCCGCTTCCACGAGGCGGCCGCGGCCGGCGCAGAGAGCGTCACCATCTGGGGCTCCGGCACGCCCCGGCGCGAGTTCCTGCATGTGGACGACATGGCGGCGGCCTCGCTGTTTGTGATGGATCTGGAGGCGGCGGCCTATGGGCGCGAAACGCAAGCGATGCTCAGCCATATCAATGTGGGCTGCGGGACGGATGTCTCGATCCTGGAGCTGGCGCAGCTGGTGGCAGAGGTGACGGGGTTTGAAGGGGAGATCCTGACCGATCCGTCGAAACCCGACGGCACCCCGCGCAAGCTGATGGATGTCACGCGTCTGGCGCGGCTGGGCTGGCAGGCCGGGATCGGGCTGGAGACCGGGGTGCGCGGCACTTATGAGTGGTTCCTGGCACAAGGTCTGGATAATCTGCGGGCCAAGTGATTTTCAGAGCGCAGCTGTTTTCACAAAAAGGTATTTCCGGATGATCCGCAGAGTGGTGTTTTTCGGCGCGTCGGTGACGGCGCAGCACTATAATCAGCAGGGGGAGGCAACCGGCTATGCGGCGCATTTGCGCGGGATGCTGGACGAGGCCTGCGGCGGCGGTCTGGAGATCCATCAGCATGGGATGGTTGGCAGCCACTTCGACACTGCTGCCTGCATGTGCCTGCGCGATATCGCGGATCTTCTGGGGCCGGAGACGCTGCTGGTTTCGGAATGGCATTCCACCACCCTGCCGGTGTTCAGCCGGCCTGCGCTGAAATTTTACTATGACACCCTGGCAGCCTCCGGCACTACGGTGCTGAACCTGGTGCTGCCGATGAAAAGCGCGCAGCAGGCGGAGCGGCGCAATATCCAGCAGACCCGCAGCGCCCAAGGGCCGCGCTGCTTTCAGCGCAACCTTTACCGCGAAGATCTGGACCTGGACGCCTGCATCCGGGACGATCAGCACACCACGCCTTTTGGCGGGCGGGCCTATGCGGAGATTATCTTTCGCGACATCATGGAGATCCTTGAGCAGGGCCGCGGGCCGCAGGATCCGGGTGAAAGCCGCAGCTTCCAGGACGCCGGGCGGGTCTATCCGCCGCTCAGCTGGCAACCTGCAGAGGGGGTGTTTCATCCCGGCGACCGGTTTCTGCTGCAGCTGCCTGCAAACCGGCGGCGGCTGGTGCAGGTGTTTGCCAAGATCCAGAAAGGGCCGGAGACGGCACGGCTGGCGATCCGCCATGGCAGCCAGGCCTGGGTGCAGGACACCTGGAGCAAATATTCCTATTACCGCAACCCCTGGACAAGCTTTGCGCCGCTGACACCGGAACTGGTGCTGCCGGAAGGGGAGGCTGCGGAGCTGGAGATCGCGGTCAGCCCGGAAATCCCGGATTACCGGCAACTGGCCGAGGCGGGTTCAAAGGCGCTGGAGTTCATGCTGGGGCGGACTGTGAAAACAACCGCACTTGAGATCTCCGGCGGGCTATACATGCGGGGAGCCGGGGAGTTTTCGGCCCGGATTCTGCGGGGAGGCAAGGCAGCATAATGATACATCCCATCCTTCTTTGCGGCGGCTCCGGCACCCGGCTGTGGCCCCTGTCGCGCAAGAGCTATCCCAAGCAGTTTGTGCCGCTGACCGGGGAGGAGACGCTGTTCCAGGCCTCGGCGGCGCGGCTGTCGGGGGAAGGCTTTGCGCCGCCCTTGGTGCTGACCAATTCCGATTTCCGTTTCATTGTCACCGAGCAGCTGACGGGTGCCGGCATTGATCCCGGCGCCGTCCTGATCGAACCTGCAGGGCGCAACACGGCGCCCGCGGTGCTGGCGGCGGCCTTGTGGCTGGAAAAACAGGATCCCGAAGCGCAGATGCTGGTGGCGCCCTCGGACCATGTGGTGCCGGATGCGGCGGCGTTCCGGGCGGCTGTCACGGCAGGCGAGGCGGCTGCCCGCGCAGGCCAGCTGGTCACTTTCGGCATCAAGCCGGACCGGGCTGAAACCGGCTATGGCTATCTGGAGCTGGCAGAGGATCCCGGCGATTTCACCCCGCGCCCGATCGGGCTGAAACGGTTTGTCGAAAAGCCGGATGCACAGACTGCGGCGCAGATGCTGGCGTCGGGCAATTTCCTGTGGAATGCGGGGATTTTCCTGTTTGCGGTGAAAACCATCCTGGCGGCGTTCCGCGCCCATGCGCCGGATCTGCTGGCGCCGGTGCAGGCTGCCGTGGATCAGGGCCAGCCTGATTTGGGCTTTTTCAGGCTGGAGCCGGCGGCCTGGCAGGAGGCGGCGGATATCTCGATCGACTATGCGGTGATGGAGAAGGCAGAGAATCTCAGCGTTGTTCCCTTTGCGGGCGGCTGGTCCGATCTGGGCGGCTGGGACGCGGTCTGGCGCGAGAGCGGCCCGGACGGCAATGGCGTGGTGACGTCCGGGCCTGCCACCGCGATTGACTGTGCGGACAGCCTGTTGCGCTCCGAAGGCGAAGGGCTGGAGCTGGTCGGCATCGGGCTGGAAAATATTATTGCGGTGGCGATGCCGGATGCGGTGCTGGTGGCTGCGGCGGACCGCGCCCAGGATGTGAAGCGGGCGGTGGCGGCGCTGAAGGAAAAACAGGCCAAACAGGCCACTGAATTCCCCATGGATCACCGTCCCTGGGGCTGGTTTGAGAGCCTGGCCGTGGGGGAGCGCTTTCAGGTCAAGCGTATCCATGTTCATCCCGGTGCGGCGCTGTCCTTGCAAAGCCATCACCACCGCTCGGAGCATTGGATCGTGGTCGAAGGCACCGCCAAGGTGACGGTTGATGATACTGTGCAGCTCGTGACCGAGAACCAGTCGGTCTACATCCCGCTTGGCGCGGTGCACCGGATGGAGAACCCCGGCAAGGTGCCGATGGTGCTGATCGAGGTGCAGACCGGCAGCTACCTGGGCGAGGACGACATTATCCGCTACGAGGATGTCTATGCCCGCGGCCAAGGCGCCAAAGGGTAAGGGGCAGAGGGTAAAAGGCGGGGGCTCCCGCGCCTGTGCGCCGCATCACAGATGCGTCTCAAAGCCTTGGGCCCGGCGCCGCTGGCGCGGTGCAGCGCTATGCGAATGCATGGCGGCAGGCTCCCGCCCAAAGAAGCGCCAGGAAATTCCGGCGGCGTTCAGCGGACCAGCCATTCCTCGACCTCTGCCGCGACCTGCCGCATCCGGATCCAGTGTGCCGCCACGGGCTGGCCTGTCCTGAGCCGCAGCTTGCCGGTCAGCCCCAGCAGCGCCCATTCCGGGCGTTCGGTGCGCGGCACGTAAGGCTGTGACGGATCATAGGCGGGGTTTTCCTGCAGGGCCCCGTCTGCATCGCGCAGCAGGCTGCCGTAAGCGTCGCGCAGCCAGCGATGTTTCCAGGCGCCCATGTCGCCATCGCCCACCACTGCCGGATTGCCGCTGATCACGCCCACCGGCGTTTCCCCCGCGGCGGCAGGGCGGATCTTTGCGCCCTCCAGCACCACCGAGACCCCGCGGCGGTCCTCACCTTGTGGATTGCCATCAGCCCATTCGAACCATTCGGCGTAATCGGCGCCGCCGCCGGACCAGGCGCCGGAGCAGCTGCCGTTGCCATCCGCACCCAGCCGGAAATCGGCGCTGCCATCGCCTGCCAGCAGGTAATCGGCGCTGCCGCCCAGGATTTCCAGATGCGCCGCCGGGCTGGCGGTGCCAAACCCTGCGCGCCCGTCTGCGGTCAGCGCCAGCGCAGTGCTCCAGGCGCTGCCGTCAGCGGAGACCTTGATGGAGAAATCATCAGAGCCCGCCAGCCCCATTTCGGCCCGGCCGCTCCAGTCCGACTGAAACAGCAGCGCGGCGGTGTCGGGGCTGCCGGCCTTGTTCAGTTTGAGCTGATGGCCGGCCCCGGCATGGGTCAGCAGCGTGGCGGGCCCCGCAACCGACAGCGGATTGGCGGCATCCGCGGCGGTGCCCACCCCGAGAGGACCGAGGTTCTGGGTTTCAGCGGGCGGCAGGATCCAGCTGCTGCCGTCCCAGACCCTGAGTTCGCCTTCCGCCAGGCTCCAGGCGCGCCAGCCGGGGGAGGGCGCCAGAAACAGCCAGCCTTCGCCCTGCCAGACGGCAATCTCAGCCCCGTGGCCGGCCCAGGCACCGGTCGGGGTCTGTGCCAGCGCATGGGTCTCGCCCACAGCGGGGCCGGCGGGCGGGGCAGCGGTATCAAAGCCCTCGACGCGGAGCTGCACCAGCGCATCCAGCATCTGCAGCGCCTCGTTATGGGTCACATGTTTCTGCGCCTGGGCAGGCATCAGATAGGGCAGGGCAAGGATCGGCGAGGTCTGGGTCATGAGCAGGGCTCCGGCAGCGGCAAAAAACGGGTTCCGCGCCAGAGTGCCAGAGCCGCGTCAAACTGCGGATAACGGGGCGTGCGCTGCTTGCGCAACGGCGGATCGGGGGGCGGGGAGCGGGCAGACAGG
>NZ_LUKH01000053.1:0-14907 GCF_001593695.1 Leisingera sp. F5
GGTCTGACATAGAAATCCTCACCAGCCCGATTGATGACAGCTGGGCGCGGGATGCCGGGCCCTGCTTTCTGACCAATGGAAAGGGCGGACGGGCCGGCGTGTCTTTTGGTTTCAATGCCTGGGGTGGCAAATACCAGCCGTTTGACGGGGATGATGCTGCGGCTGGCGCGATTTTGAATGCCGCCGATGTACCAATCTTCCACACCGGCCTCATTGCCGAAGGCGGCGGGGTCTCTGTCGATGGCGAGGGCACCATCCTGACCACGGACAGTTGCTTTCCCAATGCCAACCGCAACCCCGGCTGGAGCCGCGACCGTATTGAGCAGGAGCTGAAAGCCATGCTTGGCGGCGACAAGGTGATCTGGCTACCCGGCAATGTGGAGGAAACCGAAACCGACGGCCATGTCGACGGCATCGCAACCTTTGTCGCACCGGGTGTGGCGCTGATCGAAGCGGAAGGCCCCGCGGATCACGACTGGCACAGCATCAATGTGGCCAACATCACGGCGATGGAGGGCCAGACCGATGCAAAGGGCCGCACCATCACGCTGGTACAGATCCCGGACGCCGCCAGCGCGGTCTCGGACGATCCGCGCTTCTGCCGCTCCTACGTCAATTCCTACATCTGCAACGGCGGCGTGGTGATGCCGGAGTACGGGATCCGGGAAGACGGGCTGGTGCGCGAAACCTTTGAAGAGCTCTTCCCCGGCCGCCGCGTATCGCAAGTTCCGATCCCCGCCATCGCCATCGGCGGCGGGGGTATCCATTGTATCACCCAGCAGGAGCCTGCAGCATGACCACGCACTTCTCAACAGACCTGACCGCAGCCCTTGCCAACGGCAAAAGCCCCGGTGAGCTGGGGTTTGTCATGCCCATTGAGACGGCCCCCCACGCGGCCTGCTGGATGGCCTGGCCCTGGGACGGACACGAAGACAACTGGGGCGCGGGCCTTGCTGCCGCGCAGGAGAACTTTATACGTGTCGCGACCGCCATTTCCTGTTTCGAGCCGGTCCGGATCGTTACGCATCCAGACCATGCAGCCCATGCCCGCAGCCTGTTGCCGCTCCAGGTCGATGTGGTGCCGCTGGCCCAGAACGATCACTGGTTCCGCGATACCGGCCCGCTGTTCGTAAAAGACGGCAAGGGGCAGACCATCGGCTCCAGCCTGATCTTCAACTGCTGGGGAGAGAAATTCCCGGACTATGAATTTGACGCAAGCATCGGCGCGGCCTTGGTACGGCGCCTTGGCCTGCCTCTGTTCCAGTCTCCGCTCACTGGCGAAGGCGGCGGCTTGCATACCGACGGCCGCGGCACGGTCATCACGACGGAGACTTGCTTCCTGAACTCCAACCGCAACCCTGGCATGACCAAGGCGGATGTGGAGCGCGAGCTGTTCCATGCCATCGGCGCCCGCAAAGTCATCTGGCTGCCGGGCGATCAGGAGGAATGTATCACCGATGGCCACATCGACGGCATACTGACCTTCACCGAACCGGGCAAGCTGCTGTTCGAGCGCAATCCAGACCCGGCAAACCCGCGTCACAAGGTCTGCAAAGAGAACCTGAAGGCCCTGCGCGGGCAGACCGATGCCGATGGCCGCGAGATCGAGATCGGACTGATCGACGAGGCCTATTTGGTCGAACCGGAAACCGACACCACGGCGCTGTCTTATGTAAATGCCTATATCGCCAACGGCGGCGTGGTGATTCCGTCGTTCGATACGCCCACCGACGCGGCAGCGCGGGACATCTTTGCCAAGGCCTTCCCCGGCCGTGAAATCCTGCAGGTGGACCTGCGGGGGATCTGCCATGCCGGCGGCGGCATTCACTGCATGACACAGCAGCAGCCGGCCTGAACACGGACCGCGGCCAGGGATTTTTTACTATGATAACCGGAGATCACAATGTTTGACGCAGCGAATATGCAAAACACCAGCGGAACCGGAACCTCAGAAAGCTTGGGTGGCCTTGCCCGGGCCATTGAGCTCGTTGGGCAAGAAGGTTTCCTGGCCGCACTCGCAGACCTGTGCCAATCGGCATCAGGCTATGACAGCACCTTTATCGCGGCCTTCTTCCCGGATCACCCGCCGGTGGAGCTGTTCGACAATCTGTCTGATGAATACAGCGCCGCGACGATCAAGCCTTACCTGGATTTTGCCTACTTCCTCGACCCTTTTTACAATCTTTTTCAACAGGGGATCGGGGACCGGGTGATCACATTGGCTGAATGCGCGCCGGATGATTTCATGGCGTCCGAGTATTTTCAGACTTTTTACGCAGGCACTGGCTTGTTTGACGAAACCAGCGTGTTCGTCGCCTTCGAGAACGGCGCCGCCGTGGTGATCTCGCTGGGCAGCCGGGAAGAAGGCTTCCAGCTTGGCGCGGATCAAAGGGCTGCTCTTTTTGCGCTGCTGCCCTGCATCGGGGCGCTGTGCCGCCGCCATTGGCCTGCGCTGGACCCCAATTCGCTGGCCGGCAGCGGCCGCATGGGGCTGCATCTGAAAAAATCCTTCGACCGTTTTGCCAGCTCGGTTCTGAGCGGGCGCGAAGCCGAGATTGTGCAGCTGATCCTAAAGGGGCATTCCTCAAAGTCCATTGCCCGCGAACTGGGCAACAGCCCGGAAACGGTCAAGGTCCACCGCAAGCGCATTCACAACAAGCTGGGCATCACCTCGCAGGGAGAGCTTTTCTCGCTGTTCCTCGAGGCTTTGACCCGCGCCCCAGCCAATGCGACCGGCGACCCGCTCACCTACCTCGACAGGCCGGTGAGCGGGCAGCTTTAGGTTCATTCTGCGAACAGTCCTGCATCATCAAAAACCGCCTCGCCTTGCAGCAGGGTCGCGCCTATGGAAACGCCGCTGATGCTCTCCAGCGGGATTTCCAGGATATTCTCGCTCAATATCACGAGATCCGCGAATTTCCCCGCCTCAATGGACCCGGTCCGGTCCGCGTGGCGCAGGGCAATTGCCGGGTTGATGGTCATCACCTCGATGGCCGTGGCGACATCGGGAAACCCGTTGCGCTCCCGGCTGACTGCAGTTTCGATTTTGATCAGCGGATTCAGCTCATCCGCATCCCAATCGCTGGAGAGTGTCACAGTCGTCCCTGCCTCCAGCAGCGCCCCGGCGGGCAGCAGCAGATCCGTGCGGTCGCCAATGTACTCCGCCATGAGGGCCTCGTATTCCTTGCTGACGGCGCTTGGCGCCAGCTGCAAGTCGGCAATGGCGCCAAGCTCGGCAAACCGCGGGTAGTCCGCGGGATCGGCAAGATAGAGATGGGTCAATCGGTGCGGCCCGGCCTCCGGCGCGGCCAGGGCAATTGCGTCCAGCGCCAGACGGGCACCATGGTCGCCAGTCACATGGAAGTGCAGCTGGAAGCCCGCCGCCGACAATTCCTGTGCGGCCCGCATCAATGCTTCCTTTTCAAAATACAGATAGCCGTATTCCTCGCCCTCTGGCAGATCCAGACCTCTCTCATAGGGCGTCAGCAAGGCGCCAGTTGCCTGGCTCAGAATGCCATCGACATAAATCTTGGCGACGTTGAAGCGGACCAGCCGGTCAGTGTCGTTGTGGTAGAGGGCTTTGAGTTCGGAAAGCTGCTCCTCCAACGGGCGGTCAGGGTAGATGTAGAAGGCGTTCGAAGCCCGAAGGGTCAGTTCGCCGGCTTCCTCCGCCCGGTCCCAGACCTCGTGATGACCCTGGGGCCAATAGCCTCCCGCATCGCTGACCGAGGTGATCCCGTTGGCATTCAGCTCCACTGCCGCGTTCAGCAGGCTGTCATAGGCGAATTCCAGGTTGTCCTGGGTTGGCGGAAAGGCGAATGTTCTCAGGTTATGCGGAGCATTTTCCAGCACCACTCCGTTGGGTCGGCCTCCAGGCCCGCGCAGGATGATATTGCCATTGGCAGCATCCTCGGCCTTGTCATATCCCGCCGCCTGCAGCGCCGAAGAATTGGCCCAGGCCCCATGGCCGATGTCATCCAGGATCATCACCGGGCGGCCCGGTGAGAGTTCGTCAAGCACTTCCACCGGATTGGGATGCAGCTCCAGCAGATTGACCATGTTCACCCCTGCGCCCAGCACCCAAGCGCCGGTCTCACCGTTCCCGGCGCAATCCCGCACCGTGGCCTTGTAGCCCGCAAGGGTATCGAAGGGTTCAAACGGGCAAAGAACCGCGTTCACCCCGGCCTCCACCGCGTGCAGGTGGATGTCCTGAAACCCCGGCAGCACCATCCGCCCGCCCAGGTCCACGATTTCGGCCCCTTCGCCCGCGGCGGCCAGCACCTCGGTCTCGCGGCCGACGGCGGCAATTTTGCCGTCTTCGTCTATGGAAAGTGCCTCAGCCCAGCTGCGCGCTTCGTCAACTGTGTAGATTGCTCCATTGGTCAGCACCAGCGTTTCCGCCCATGCCGCACTGGCTGCCAATCCGGCCCAACCCGCCGCAACAGCGCAGAGAGTTTTCATAACACACCTTCCTTTTCTTTCATCTTGTCAAGTATATACCGGGGATAGGCGACTTTGGCTTCCCGCGCTGCACTGACGCTGATAGAGACCGTCGCATATGGCCGCTCCTTGCTGGTGACCGCCAGAAGCCCGCCATCCGGGTCTGCCGCCACCGACAGGCCTTCAAAGTCAAAACCCGCAGCACCCGAGTAGGCGAAATTAGACGACAGGACATAGCATCCGGTTCGCACAGCCAATGCACGAGCTCCCGCTACCCAAACATCGCTGCCAAGATCCGGCGTCGCGCGCGGGACAAGAAGCACATCGGCTCCCGCGCGCGATAGGCGGCCGGCATGTGTCCAGTCCCACAGCTCGGTGCAGATGGCGAAACCGATCCGCACCCCGTTCCAGTCAAACGGCACCGCTTGCTGCTCGCCCGCATCATACCAGCGGCTCTCCCAATAGCCTTCCTCCTCTGGCAGTGCCGCTTTCTCATGCGACCCCGCGGCTATCCGGCCATCTTGCCACAGGAAGGCACGGTTTACTGGCCGGTCGTCCGGATTCAGAACAGGCCGTGACCCTGCCAATGCCGTTCCCACCCGCGATCCAAGTTCATCCAGGCCGCTTTCGTGGTCGCGGACGGACTGCTCCCACAGCGCGGCGTCGCGTTCCGGGCAAGCTGCCAGCCAGGGGCTCAGCGGCATTTCCGGCAACAGCACCAGATCGCTCTGCTCCGCCGCCGCATGGGCCGCCAGTGCCGCAACCTGCCCTGCCCTGGCTTCTGGCCTCGGGTCCCAATCCGCAATGGTGACCCTCACGCCGTCGCTCCCGCCACCACCTCGGCGCCCGCCATCTGCAGTGCGACATCCAGCAGCACATTCGCACCGGCCTGAACATGCTCCGGCGCCGTGTATTCCCGCTCATTGTGGCTGATGCCATCGCGGCAGGGCACGAAAACCATCGTTGCAGGCACCACCTTGGCAAGATGGAACGCATCGTGCCCGGCACCGGACGCCATGTCCCGGGCGGCATAGCCCCGCGCGGTGGCGCTGGCCCGCACCGCACCTGTCAGTTGTGCGTCGAAGGCCACCACTGGCGAGTGCCAAGTCTGCTCCAGGCTGATGTCCAAGCCTTCGGCTGTCTTGTTCAATCCTGCAATCTCCTCGGTGAGCGTGTCATGCATCCGCTCCAGGGCAGCTTCATCGGGGTGACGCAGATCGACCGACAATCGGACTTGCCCCGGCATCACGTTGATGGAGCCGGGCCGCGTTTCGATCACCCCGATGGTCGCGCGTGCGTCCAGATCCGCCAGGCCAATGCGGTAAACCAGCTGTGTTACCGCCGCCAGATGCCGGACCGGATCGCGCCGCGTTGCCATCGGCATCGGCCCTGCGTGGGTCTCTTCGCCGCTCAAGGTCAGGGTGTACCAGCGGATCGCCTGCCCGCCGGTTACAACCCCGATGGCCTTATCCTCCTGCTCAAGAATTGGACCCTGCTCAATGTGCAGTTCCAGATAGCTGCCGATTGCGCGGCTGCCCGGCTCAATACCCTTATCATAGCCATATTTTCCGAGTTCCTGCGCAACCGGGATGCCGGATGCGTCGGTCACCGCCAGTGTCTCAGCAAGTGAATGAACGCCGCAATGAACGCCCGAACCCATCATTGCGGGCTGAAACCGGGCGCCCTCCTCGTTGGTCCACACGGCGATCTCCACCGGCGCTTCTGTTGCAATTGCAAAGTCTTCAAGCGTTTCCAGCACCTCCAGTCCGGCCAGCACCCCCAGCACGCCGTCGAACCGGCCGCCGTTGGGCTGCGTATCGAGATGGCTGCCGATGACCACTGGAGGCACCGCCGGGTTCCGGCCGGCCCGGCGCACGAACAGATTGCCGATCTTGTCGAAAACCGCTGCGAAGCCACGGTTCCCGCACCATGCCACAAACAGCTCGCGGCCGTCCTCGTCATCCTGGCTGAGCGCCAGCCGGTGCGAGCCGCCGTTCGCTGATGCTCCGATTTCGGCCATATCCTTCAAACGGGACCAAAGCCGCGGTCCATTCACCGAATAACCTGTCATCGAACGCTCCTGCAAAATTCCGGAAATACCCGCATGATCCCTGCGCCGGCTGCATCCCGGTAGTCCCCCTTCGGTGGGACTGGCAGGCCGTCAGGCAGGGCTCCTAGGGTTTTCCAGCAATTGACTTCCGTTCAGGAGGCAGCAGCAGCGCCCGGTTTTTGCATCGCATCCGGCATCGCCGTGCTGCTGGCCTTACTATTCGCAGGCCGCTTCGGTCTGACAGCAAAAGGCAAGTTTCATGACAGAGATCGTAGTCGTTGGCGGTGGCGCAGGCGGGCTGGAACTGGCCATCAGGCTTGCCCGGAAACTGCGCCGGAGCAAAGAGGTCCGGGTGACTCTGGTTGACCGCGAGATGACCCACGTCTGGAAACCGCTTTACCACGAAGTGGCCGCTGGTACGCGGAGGCACTCCGGTGACGAAATCAGTTATCTGTCGCTCGCTGATATGCATGGTTTCCGGTTCAGGACGGGCGAATTGCTGCGGCTCGATCGCCAAGCAAGGACCATCTCGATTTCCGGCCGCAACGGCGTGACCGGCAGAACCATCCTTGAGCGCACGCAGCATTACGACCACCTTGTTCTGGCACTGGGAAGCGAGCCGCGCACGTTCGGCATTCCAGGCGTGGCAGAGAACAGCTATTTCCTGGACACGCTTCAGCATCCTGGACATGCAGGGCAATTTGATCGCCATGCCTAAAAAAGCAAAACCCGCCGAAGAGGCGGGCATTGGCGATGCGGAAAGTTCGCTAAAGTTGGTTGCGGGAGCAGGCAACCGCCGTTTCCTACCGCAGTTGGTTACCGCTGTATGAACGGCACAAATGGTGCAGGTTTTTCGGACGCCACGCGCGACGTTTGAGTGATGCGCGGCCTTGCCTGGCGTCGGAGAAGCGCGCAAGCGGGAAATCGCGGTGCTGGAATTGGGCAGGCCAGCTGGCTCTATGGGGGTTTGAAGCGGTTGATTGCCTTGGTTCTTGTTCTGCAGGTTGGGCCAACTGCGCTCGTCGCAGGCAGCTTCTGCATGGATGCTGCGAGCTTTGATGAGCATGCGCCGCACCTCGCGGGGGATTTTTCGAATCCGGCTGCCCCAAAGCCATGATCCCCGCCAATTCCCCAACAAGTTCAAGCTGATGGCCGCCGGGCGCATCAGCGTCCGGAACCATCCGAACCTCCGAAATCAAAGCCCGCAGCGACGAAGTGGCCTCCCGCCGCACCTGTGGCGCGTTCAGGGCGCCAGCCAGGTCCTCGATCAGCTCCCGGTACCGGGACGACAGGATCGGATGCAGCCTCAGGGCAGGGGCTCCAGGTTGTCAGCGATGACCGCCTCCAGAGGGAAAACCTCTGCCCGGGAAGCGGCAGCATGTGCCGCCGTCAAAGTGGCGTGCTGAAGAGCGCCTTCGCTCGCTCGTGCGGCGGGCTTTCTGCTGCGTTGAAGCTCACGTCGCCGAAGCGGCCATTGAACCCCGTCATGAGATGCCGAATCCATACCGCCCTTTCGCTGCGCGCTGCCGGAACCAGAAGGGAGCGGGACAAACCTTTCTTTTGCTAGGGGCGCCGCAGTAGCCGCTTAGCCATCAGTTTCAGCCATTTGCGGTTTCCATCTTCCATGCCGCCAGCAGTTTCGGCAGCGCTTCGGCCCAGTCCAGCACGCCGACGGCTTGCGCCCAGGCCTGGTACTGGCGGATCAGATCCTTCTCAAAGGCGGGGTTACGGCCTGCAAGGTCGGTTAGCTCGGTGCGGTCCGCCTCAATGTCGTATAGCTCCCAGGGGTAACCATGCAGTCGAACCAGCTTGAACTGGCCCAGCCGGATCGCGGCGTTGCCCTCGTGTTCCCAGAAGATCGGCTGCTCGCGTTTCCAGTCCTTGCCCTGAAAGAGGGCCATCAGCGATTCCCCCTGCAGCGGCTGAATTTCATGACCGCCCACCTCGGTCTGGTAGCCGGCGCCGGCGGCTTCCAGGATGGTCGGCAGGATATCGACCACATGGCAGGCCGCATGGGCATTGCCGCGCGGTTTGAACCCCTTTGGCCAATGGGCGACCAGAGGGGTCGAGATGCCGCCCTCATGCACATAATGCTTGTAAAGGCGGAACGGCGCATTGGAGACATTGGCCCAGGGCTTGTCATAGCTCTGGAAGGTCTGGGCATCGCCCGGGCGCAGGCCGGTCACATTGCCCATAGTGATCTGCTTTCCGTCGTGTGTTTTGTCCGGGTAGAACTTCGCCCAGCCGTCCTCGGCCATGAACTCGGCGCAGCCGCCGTTGTCGCTGAGGAAGAAGATCAGCGTGTTGTCGAACTGCCCGAGCCGTTTCAGGGCTGTGATCAAAGTACCAATCGACTGGTCCATGCGGTCCACCATCGCTGCATAGGTGGCCATCTTGCTGGCCTCCCAGTCCCGGTTCTTTTCCTGCTCCCAGCCATGCACGGTGCCGTCGCGCGGGGAGATGTCCCAGCTCCGCTGAAATACGCCCTGGTCGTTCATCGTTTCGTGGCGCGCGGTGCGGATATGGTCCCAGCCCTTGGCATAGACGCCATTGTATTTTTCGATGTCCTCGGGATGGGCATGCAGCGGCCAGTGCGGTGCGGTGTGGGCGAGGTAGAGGAAGAAGGGCTTTTCCTCTGCCACCGCGCCTTCGATCATGCCGATGGCCTTATGGGTGATGGCATCGGTGAAGTAGAAATCATCCGGAAAGGTTTCGACGCGGCTGTCATCTTCCAGCATGTAATGCGGCGAAAAGAAATGCGTGGCCCCGTCCATGATACCGTAGAACCGGTCAAAGCCGCGTTGGCGCGGGGTCGGGTGCTCGACGTCGCCGACCCGCCAACTGTCCACGCTGCGCGGCTCGAAATCACCGGCTACATGCCATTTCCCGGACATCAGCGTGGCATAGCCGTTGGCGCACAGATGCTCGGCGATTGTGGCGCTGTCGTTGCGCAGGAACCCCTGGTAGGCAGGGGCGCCCAGATTGGCGCCCATATGGCCGACACCGGCGTTATGAGGATACAGGCCGGTGAGGAGCGAGGCGCGCGTGGGGCAGCAGCGGGCACAATTGTACATCGCAGACAGCATCACACCGCCCCGCGCGAGGGCGTCGATGTTGGGAGTCTGGATTTCCGAACCGGTGCAGCCGAGATCGGCAAATCCCATGTCGTCCGCGAGGATCAGGATAACATTGGGGCGGCTGGTTTCTGCCTGAGGGTTGTTGTTAGTCATACCGGTGCTTTCACTATGGGTCAGGCTGCGGGGGTGGTCGCAAGTGGGCCGCCCTCGACAGTGACGCGGTGCATCAGGCGTCGGAAGCCGTGATAGTCGTTGATCGCTTTGTGCCAGGTGGCGCGGTTGTCCCACATGGTGATGTCACCGGCCCGCCAGCGTACCCGGCATTGAAACTCCGGCTGCTGGCAATGGGCATAGAGCATGGCCAGAAGCGCCGAGGATTCTTCCGGGTTCAGTCCTTCAATGCGGGTGGTGAAGACCGGGTTCACAAAAAGGCCGCGCCGTCCGCTCAAGGGATGGGTGAGGACAACCGGATGCCGGGCGTCCTGTGTAGCTGCCTCTGCATTGCCCAGACGGCCGGATTTCGCCGCCTCGCTGTCCATCGCGGCGGCGCCGAACACATGGCGCGAGGAATGTACGGCCGTCAAACGGTCGAGAAACCGGCGCATCGGCTCTGAGAGCGCCTCATAGGCAGCGCCCATGGAGACAAACAGCGTGTCGCCGCCATAGGACGGCATCTCAATGGCGTGCAAAACCGAGCCCATCGCCGGCTCCTGGTCATAGGAGTGATCGGTATGCCATCCCTCACCAACGGCCTCCGTCTGGTCCTTCTCCTTCAGCACCATGGCGATTTCCGGGTGCCCCTCAACGGGCTTGAAAAACCGGTTCACGTTGACCGGACCAAAACGGCGGGCAAATGCCAGGTGATCCCCTGGCCTGACGTTCTGGCCCCGCAGCACAATCACCGAGTATTTGGCAAAGGCGCGCTGGATGGCATCAAAGTCTGCGCCGCGGCGGATATCCGCCCCAAGGATTTCCGCACCCAGTCCACCCGTCAGCGGCAAAATTTCCATGTCAGCCTCCAATCTGTCCTGAAGGCAGCATAGGGATTGCCTCAAAGTCGGAAAAACTGATTTAATCTTCATCAAAGATGGATATTTCCGATGCTTCGCTTCACCCTTCGCCAACTCACCTATCTGTCGGAAACCGCGCGGCAGGGCGGCATTGCCCAGGCGGCGCGGCAACTGAATGTCTCCGCCGCGGCTATCGCCTCGGCACTGGACAAGCTGGAGGCCGCCACCGGCCTGACCCTGTTCGACCGGTTTCCGGCACAAGGCATGCGGCTGACCCGCGCTGGCGAGACGTTTGCCACCCAGGCCGAGGCCTTGCTGGCGCAGGCCGACGCTCTGGACAGGCAGGCCGCGGATCTCGTATCAGGCGGCGCTGGCAGGATCCACATCGGCACCCATCACGCACTGGCACAGCGGATCGTCCTGCCTGCAGTGCTTGCCTTCCGCGAAAGCCATCCCGGCGTCCGTATCGAAGTAAAGGAAGCCGACTATCCAGCATTGGTAGATTCGCTGGATGCTGGCGAAGTGGATGCGCTGGTGGTTTTTGACCAGGGGGAAGACTCCCGCCGGCATGAGTCTGAAATCCTTTTGGAGCTGCCACCCCTGGTTCTGTTGTCAGCGTCACACGCCCTGGCGGTGAAAAGCCGGATCAGCCTGTCCGAACTGACCGGTCTGCCTTACGTTGCGGTTTCACCCGCTGGCCCCGGCCCCAGTTACTTGCAACTGCTGCAGGCCGCGGGCGTCCACCCCGAAGTGCCGTTCCAGTCCCAATCGCGCGAGCTGGTTCAGGCTTACGTCGGCAAGGGGTTCGGGTTCACGCTTGCGGGCTTCCCGCCCAAGCAGGACCGCACTATTGAAGGCGACACCATCGTTGCGCGGCCGCTCAAGGAAAACATTGGGCACTACAGGGTGGTGATTGCTCGCTCGCGCCAAGTAGTGCAGACAGGGCTGATTGACCGGTTTCTAGAGATGTGCAGGTTGTCGAGCTAGACCTCCGGCACCACAGGTGTCCAAGGATCCGTAATTCTGTAGTGCCGTCGTTCGTCTATTTTGCAGCATCTGTTACTAATGGGATGTACCGGCTGCTTCACCCAGCAGGTTAGGATTTGCCTATTTCTGCAAACTGGAGAAGTAGCATGGCGAATAAGGGCTTTGATGAGCTGCAGTCGATTGACATCGATATTGGCAAAGACGTCTTCCACTTGGTTGGCTTTGATTATGATGGCCGGCTTGTGTTGCGCAAAAAAATCAAACGGATGGCGTTGATGCCGACATTTGAAAAGCTGCCACGCTGTGTTGTCGGGATGGAGGCCTGCCTGAGTGCGCACATTGTCAGCCGGAGCCTGCGCGGCCTGGGGTTTGAGCCCCGGATCATTCCGGAAATTTATGTGAAGCCCTTCAAAAAGGGGCAAAAGAACGATTACAACGACGAAGAAGCGATTGCAGAAGCCGCGCTGCGTCCCAATCTCTAGACGGTCTCAGAGAAGACACAGGATCAGCTCGACTTACAGGCCTTGCATCGTGTCCGGGCGCGTCTTGTGTCGCGGCGAACCGCAGCAATCAATCAGATCCGCGCCTTTTTGATTGAACAGGGCATCACGGTTCGACCGAGCGTGGCCGCTCTGCGCACTTCGCTTCCGGCCATATTGGAAAACCGCAGCGACGAGATATCACTGCGCATGCGCAAGCTGATCATCGGCCTCCAGCACGATTGGATATGGCTAGACGAGCGGATCAAAATGACACCGTTAGAAATTAAGACAGTCAGCGAAACAGAAGCAAGCTGCCAGCGCTTAATGACCATTCCAGGCATCGGCCTGCTCATCTCGACGGCAATGGTCGCAGCCATCGGGAAAGGCGAAGCTTTTAACCGAGGGCGTGATTTTGCAGCTTGGCTTGGTTTGGTGCCACGGCAGCACAGCACGGGCGGGCGTACGGTTGTCGGACGGATTACAAAACGCGGCAGCCGATATTTGCGGATGCTCTTTGTGCAAGTCGCCCAAGTCATCATGATGCGGCCAAAGAACTGGCCACAGTTCAGCTTCGGGGCCTGGCTGGAGGAAGCCTCGGCGGGCATGCCGCACAACAAACTCGGAGTTGCACTGGCGAATAAGCTGGCCCGTATTGCCTGGAGCGTCCTTAGCTCCGGCAATGAATTTGATTGGAAGGAAAAAGAGACAGCGGCTGCGATCTAAACAGGCCACAGCCGCAACGATGTTCGTAAACCTCAACTGCATGGAACGGAATGAAGACGCACCCAAAGTCTGAGAGCCCATTTGGTCGTAACTGATCTGGTCGCTAATGAGACAGAGGCGCGTGCGTACTCCCAACAGGGCCACGACCCGCGTGTCGATCAACAGGCCGGATACATATCAGCGACTTCCTGAGAACGTGCGATTGAACACTTGCGAACAGCAGCCGGTACATACATTGGGCTGATGTTGTTGAAAAACTCCTACTTGATTGGCGATTAAGTGGCTGATTCAATATCCGCATTGAGCGGGAGTGTTGGCGATGATGGGACCGAGGCGGGAGGCGCAGGCCGAACTTATTTACGAGTTCTCGCTGGAGGAGCATGTCCCGCAAGATCATCTGCTGCGACCGATTGATCGGCATCTCGATCTGAGCGGCATCCGGGGGCATCTGGCGGGTTTGTATAGCCACACGGGCCGACCATCGGTCGATCCTGAACTGATGATCCGCATGCTTGTGGTGGGATACTGCTTTGGCATCCGATCCGAGCGGCGGCTTTGCGACGAGGTTCATCTGAACCTGGCCTATCGCTGGTTTTGCCGCCTTGATCTGACTGACCGCATCCCGGATCACTCGACATTCTCCAAGAACAGGCACGGTCGCTTCCGCGAAAGTGATCTGCTGCGTCATGTTTTTGAGACGACTGTTGAAAGATGCGTGTCGGAAGGGCTTGTCGGTGGCCAGGGGTTCGCCGTGGATGCCAGCCTGATTGTTGCGGATGTTCAGAAGCAGAACTCCAGCAATCCCGAAGAATGGGTGGCCAGGGAGATCGATCCCAATGATATATCATGGGCGGCGCGCGAGTATCTCGACACTCTCGATGACGCAGCATTCGGTGCGGCCAGTGAGACAACACCCAAGTACACGGCACATGCCGATCCCGCCAGCCAATGGACCGCCGCTCGCAAAGGACCTGCATTCTTTGCCTATTCAGACAATTACCTGATCGACACGGATCATGGGATCATTCTTGACGTGGATGCCAGCCGCTCGATCCGGCAGGCAGAGGTAGGCGCCATGCGCAAGATGATCGACCGGACGGAAGAGCGCTTTGGCCTGAAGCCTGATTGGGTCGCAGCGGACACCGCCTATGGCTCATCTGATAGTCTGGTTTGGCTGACGCTCAAGCGGAAGATACTCCCGTTCATTCCGGTCTTGGATCATTCAAAGCGCAAGGATGGCACCTGGTCGCGATCCGACTTCACATGGGACGAAGAAAATGACCGCTACATCTGCCCGGAAGGTAAAGAACTGCGCCACACCCGGCGAAATTATTCTGATCCCAGAAGACACAAACCCAAGCCCGGTCGCCGACAGTATCGCAGCTCAAAACTCGACTGCCAGACCTGCCTATCGATGCAAAAATGCTGCCCCAACACTGCAACGCGCAGCATTAATCGAGAAGAATATGAGATCGTGAGAGACTTCGCCCGGCTCTGCACGGCCTCCGACTACAACCCGACTGCCCAAAGGCGGCTTAAGAAGGTCGAAATGCTCTTCGCACACCTCAAACGCATCCTCGGGCTGGGGCGGCTCCGACTACGAGGCCCATGTGGCGTCCAAGGCGAGTTCACCCTCGCAGCCACCGCCCAGAACCTCAGGAAACTGGCCAAACTGAAGCCAATAGTGCCTGCCGCCGCGTAGAAGAGCGGTACAGCCACAGGTTGCTCCAAGAAATTAGGTCCATAACCTCGGGTATGCCGCCAAAAACAACGATTTTTTCAACGACATCGGCTCGAAGCCCGATTTCGCCGCTTGTAACGCAAAAGTCCGGCCCTACGATGCGAACGACAGCACATCGAACAAGACAGTGAAAGATCAGAGGCTTGACCTATTCTGCCGATGACTGGTTCCGTTCCATCTGCGCCAAGGTGCCTGCTGCATTAGCATTCGGCGGCTGAGAGCCCTATTTTCCGAATGCCGCACTAAGCATGAACGGGTGCTTTGTGCGCAAGCACTAAATCGCTCCGCGATAGGGGCTCTGTGTGGCCGGTGTTGGACTGAAGCGGGATTTGTTTCGCGGTTTTCGATGTCGGGTGTGTGCTGTTGGCCGAGGTGATTTTGCCTCGGTTGACAGGGG
>NZ_LUKH01000054.1:0-14808 GCF_001593695.1 Leisingera sp. F5
CATCACCGCGGCGGAGACGATGTTCTCGGAGGCGATCAGCTCGATCTCGTCGCGCTGGCGGCCCAGCTCGGCGGTGATCGACGCATAAAGCTCAGGATCGCGCTCGGAGAGGGGTTGGGTGAAAAAGAGGTCTTTGGACATTCGGGGCTCCTGTCTATCCTGTCCAGCCAAGCCCTGCAGCGACGCAGTTCATCGACTGCATCAGCGGGACCGGCACTGTTGATGGCTTCTCGGCGCGCTCTTCCCGCAGGAGGCGCACCTGGGTTTTGTGAATTTCACGCAGCATGGTTTCGACCCGGCCAAAGCGGGCGCGCAAGCGCGGGAACCGATTGGCGAGGCTGCTGTCACCAGTCAGGAACAGAATTGCCTCGCGGGCGAGTTGGTACTCCTTGCGAATGGTGCCAAAGATACGCTCACGGATTTCCGCATCCTGCACCAAGCTGGCGTAGTCGGCGGCGATCTCCATATCGCTTTGCAGCAGGGTCTTTTCGACCTCATCCACCACCAGCCGGAACAGCGGCGAATTGCTGAACATGTCCTGCAGCACCGCCTCGCCGCGCGCGCCACGGAACTTGCGGAAACTGGCAACCGCCGAGCCGAAGCCGTACCAGCCGGTGATCATGTGGCGGTTCTGCGACCAGGCAAAGACCCAGGGAATGGCCCGCAGATCATCCAGCGATCCGGCCCCGAAGCGGCGGGCTGGACGCGAGCCGATTTTGAGCATGGCGAGTTCTTCCACCGGGCTGGCCTGCTGGAAGTAATCCAGGAATCCCGGCGCGTTCAGCAGGTTGGAATAGGCCGCCTGGGACATGCCCGCGAGCGCCTCGAACGCGTCGTCGAACTCCGGGTTCACCGGAGGGGTGCCGTCCTGCAGCGAGTGGCGCAGCACCGAAGACGCCATCAGCTCCAGCTGATGCAGTGCGGTGCCGCGGTTGGCGTATTTCGAACTGACGACCTCGCCCTGCTCGGTTATCCGCATCTGACCAGCAATTGTGCCTGCGGGCTGAGCGGCGATGGCGCGCTCAGCCGGGGCTCCGCCGCGGGAGACCGAACCGCCGCGGCCGTGGAAGAACACCGGCTTCATCCGGTGCGCTGCCAGGGTGCGTGTGACAAGGCGCTGCGCCTTCTCCAGCTCCCAGGTGGAGCATAGGAAGCCGCCATCCTTGTTGCTGTCGGAATAGCCCAGCATCACCTCGATCCGGTTGTCGCCGGATTTCAGCGAGCGGCGGGCAAACGGGACCTCCAAAAGGCCGTCAAGAATGCCAGGCGCTGCACGCAGGTCGCCGATGGTTTCAAACAGCGGCACCACCTTGAGCGCGGCCTTTTCTGCACCAAAGCCTGCGTAGCGCGCCAGCAGATAGACCCCCAGCAGGTCATCTGTGGAGCGGGTCATCGACAGGATAAACGGCCCCATCGCCTGCGGGTCTTCGCCAGCACCGGCATCGCGCATCAGCCGCAGGAGTTTCAGCAGCTCGCCGCTTTGCGGGCTCAATTCATCCGGCATCATATAGGGCAGCGAAGCACTGCCCAGCTCAGAGCGGAGGCGCACCGTCCATTCGGCGCTGCCGAATTCCGGCACCTGGCCGGAGCGCGACCAGATTTCGGTCAGCGTTTCAGTGGTCACGGTGGAGTTCTGGCGGATGTCCAGGGTCACTGTGCGAAAGCCGAAGACATCGGCCTGCCAGCGGATTGGGCGTACATAGCGGGCCGCAAGACGGTTGGCACCGATTTCCTCCAACGCCTCTTCGATTTCAGTCAGATCGGCGACGAAATCTCCCAAGTGCTTATAGGCGCCGCTTTCCTCGGCGGCGGTGGCCTTGATCCGCACCAGGATTGCAGTCAGCGCCTGGCGGAAAACTTCGCCCGGGTTGCGGGAAACGAGGTCAATCATGCCAGGGGTTGCTTCGGTGATGCCGGCCAGGCGGGCAGCGGCGCTATCGGGCAGAGCAAACACCGCAGCGGATATCGAAATCCTTTCAGCTGCAGTGGTCAACGCCTTCTGGTAGCGCTTCAGGATTGCTGCACGGTTCGCGGTCAGCGCTGCCGCCGTCGCCTCCACTGTCACATTCGGGTTGCCGTCGCGATCGCCGCCGATCCAGGAATGGAACTTAAGACAGGGCGCATCAGCGCTGTCACCCAGCCGCGGTTCGGCAGCGGCGATGTAGCGTTCAAAGAGTTGCGGCACCGCTTCATACAAACTGTCGCGGAAGAATTGCAGCCCCCATTGGATTTCGTCCTGCAGGCTCGGCCGGTCGCGGCGCAGCTCGCCCGTCATCCACAACAGGTCAATCTCCGAACGCAGGTCTTCCAGCAGATCTGCACGTTCGCGCGGGGTCCAGCGCTTGGCCTCCAGAGACACCAGCCCGCGGTAGATGCGGCGGTGAATTTCCAGAATTGTGACCCGCTTGGCTTCGGTCGGATGCGCGGTCAGGGTCGGGCCGATGGAGAACTGACTCGCCACTTCCTGCAGCCGTTCGGGCGTTGCCAATTCGCCTGCCAGATCGAGGGCACGGGCAAAGCTGCCTTCGACCACTTCCGGACCGTCCTGGGTTTCGGCCATGCGGCGGTCGCGCATGGCGGCGTTTTCCTCGACGATCTTCAGCAGCTGGAACCAGATGTTGAAGGCCTGCATGTAGGCGGTCGCGTGCTGGCCATCGGACAGATCCCAGGCGGTCTCGCCGGTGGCCCGATCTGCAACTTCAGGTGCGCGCTGGCGCAGCACGTCCAGCCAAAGGGCGTGCAATTCGGACCGGAGCTCGGCGGCGTAACCCGCATCGGCGAACTCCGCTTGGGCGGTTTCGGCAGGATCTCCCATCACATCACCCGGTCGCGCGGCTCGCGTCCTGCAAAGAAATCGGTCAGATTGTCGAGGACACGGAACCCCATCGCCTCGCGTGCTTCGCGGGTGGCGCTGCCCAGATGCGGCAGCATCACCAGATTGTCGCAGTCCATCAGGTCCGGATTGATGCGCGGCTCGCCGTCGAACACATCCAGCGCGGCACCGCCAATGGTTTCGAACCACAAAGCCCGGGACAGCGCCAGCTCGTCAATGATCTCGCCGCGGGCTGTATTAATAAGGAATGCATCCGGTTTCATCAGGTTCAGCATTCGGGTGTTGATCAAATGCCGGTTTGCAGCGCCGCCGGGACAGTGCAGTGACACGAAATCACACTGCGGCATCAACTCTTCCAGGCTGTCGGCCTGGGTGGCATTGTAACGGGCCAGAATATCCGGTGACACACGGGAACGGTTCTGCACCACGATTTTCATGCCAAAGCCATGATGCGCGCGCCGGGCCATCTCCTGACCGATGCGGCCAAAGCCAACGATGCCCAGCGTCTTGCCGGAAGCCTTGGTGCCGACCAGATGGGTCGGACGCCAGCCGGTCCATTCACCGGCACGCACTTCACGCTCACCTTCACCTGCGCGGCGGGCCACCATCAAAAGCAGCATCATCGCGATGTCGGCAGTGCATTCGCTAAGAACATCAGGCGTGTTGGTCACAGTCATGCCGTGACCTGCCGCACTGGGCATATCAATATGAGAGTAGCCAACGCCGTAATTGGCCAAAATGCGGGCCTGGGGCTTGGCGATGTCGAACGCGCTCGCTGGGATCTTGTCGGTCACTGTCGGCAGCACAGCGTCATAGGATTTCATCGCGTCGCGCAACTCTGCTTCGCTCAGCGGCTTGTCATCCGTGTTCAGCACAGCGTCGAAGGCTTCAGAAAGCTGCGCCTCAACTGCGGCGGGCCAGCGGCGGGTCACCAGAACCTTGGGCTTTGCCATGATTTCATCTCCCTGTCGTGCTTATGCTTTATTAATTCGCCCCACCCCTGCCATTGCCCCAGGCCAGGGGTGGAGCGTCGCACCTGTTCCGTGGCCGGATCAGGCGGCGTTCTTTTTCATCACGCTTGCGATGGTTTCACCGATCACAGCTGGGTTTTCGGCAACGGTCACGCCGGCCGCCGAAAGGATCTCCACCTTCTCGGATGCGCTCTCGCCAAAGGCCGAGATGATCGCGCCCGCATGGCCCATGGTTCGGCCCTTGGGTGCGGTCAGACCCGCGACATAGGCCACAACCGGCTTGGTCACGTGGTTTTTGATGTAATCTGCCGCTTCCGCTTCCTGCGGGCCGCCGATTTCACCGATCATCGCGATGACCTCGGTTTCCGGATCCTTCTCGAACCATTCAAGAATGTCCTTGAAGGAAGAGCCGTTGATCGGATCGCCGCCGATACCCACCGAGGTCGAGATCCCCAGGCCCAGCTCTTTCAGCTGCGCTGCGGCCTCATACCCCAAGGTGCCCGAACGGCCGATGATACCCACGGTGCCCGGCAGATAGATATGGCCCGGCATGATGCCCAGCAGCGCTTTGCCCGGCGAGATGGTGCCGGCGCAGTTCGGACCCGTCAGGATCATCCGCTTGTCCTTGGGATAGCGGTACATGTAGCGCTTCACCCGGATCATGTCCTGGGCCGGGATGCCGTCGGTGATGCAGACGCAGTAGTTGATGCCTGCATCCGCCGCTTCCATGATGGAGTCAGCTGCAAACGGCGGCGGTACAAACACCAGAGAGGCATTAGCGCCGGTGGCCTCAACCGCTTCTTTCACGGTGTTGAAGACCGGCACGCCCTCGACGGTTTCGCCGCCCTTGCCCGGCACCACGCCACCCACGACGTTGGTGCCGTATTCGATCATGTCCTTGGTGTGGAACCGCGCGATTTTGCCGGTAATGCCCTGGACGATGACTTTGCTTTCGCGATCGAGAAGGATGCTCATTTGATTGCCCTCACACGAGTGTTCTGGTCAAGGTCGTTTTTCCACGCGCCGACGGCCCGCTCAGCGGCTTCCATCAGCGAGGTTGCGCGGATCAGCGGCAGGCCGGACTGGGCCAGGATCTTTTGGCCTTCCTCCACGTTGGTGCCCGCAAGACGGACCACTACCGGGACGTCGACCTCAACTTCGCGCAGCGCCTGAACAACGCCTTCGGCCACCCAGTCGCAGCGGTTGATGCCGGCGAAGATGTTGACCAGAACGGCCTGCACATTGCTGTCGGACATCACCAGACGGAAGGCCTTGGCGACCCGTTCCGGGGTTGCGCCGCCGCCGATGTCCAGGAAGTTGGCAGGCTCGCCGCCGGCCAGCTTGATGGTGTCCATGGTCGCCATCGCCAGGCCTGCGCCGTTCACGATGCAGCCGATATTGCCCTCAAGACCGACATAAGACAGGCCGCGGTCGGCGGCGCGGCTTTCGCGCGGGTCTTCCTGGGATTTATCGCGCAGCTCGGCGATCTGCGGGTGGCGGAACAGGGCGTTGTCGTCAAAGGTCATCTTGGCGTCCAACGCGATGACCCGGTTGTCCGAGGTGACCACCAGCGGGTTGATTTCAACCATGGTGGCGTCCAGTTCGGAGAACGCCTGGTAGCAGCCCTTGAGGGTGCGCACCATCTGCTGCGTCATGGCCGGCTCGATGCCCAGGGCAAACGCAATCTCACGCGCCTGGAAGTCCTGCAGGCCAACAGCAGGCTCAACGGTCGAGCGCACGATGGACTCAGGCCGCTCGGCGGAAATCTCCTCAATCTCCATGCCGCCTTCGGACGAGGCAACAATCATCACCCGCTGGCTGGAACGGTCCAGCACAAAGCCCAGGTAAATCTCGCGGGCGATCGGCACCGCACCTTCGACATAGACACGGTAGATGCCTTTGCCTTCAGGGCCGGTCTGATGGGTCACCAGCTTCTTGCCGAACAGGTTCTCGGTCGCCTCATAGATCTCGGCTTCCGAGTTGCACAGCTTGACGCCGCCTGCCTTGCCGCGGCCGCCTGCGTGAACCTGAGCCTTGACGATCCATCTGTCGCCGCCCAGTTCCCGCGCGCGGTAGGCCGCTTGCTCGGGGCTGTAGGCCAGTGCGCCGGGCGGAACCGTCACGCCGAAGTTGCTCAGAACTTCCTTGGCCTGGTATTCGTGGATATCCATGGTCCTCTCCTCCTCATGGATGCGGAAATCTATTACTCAGCGGGCTCAAGAGCAGCTGTGTAATGCTTGTCGAGCAGGGCGTTGATCGCCTCCATGTCGACGCCTGCGCCCATGTCGTTCATCGCCTTGCCGAAGCGGTTGACGATGTCAGTGATGGCCGCCGGTGTGATCTGGTTCAGGATGCCGATGCGGACCTGGACCGGCTCTGACAGAGTCGGCCAGATGCCAAAACCCACGGCGCGGCAGTTACCCACCAGTTCTTTTTCGCGGCCAGCCAGATCGCCGGGCAGGTTCAGCACAATCAGGCTGGTCATGTTGCTGGTCACGTCGCAGCCCATCGCGGTCACGGCATCACGCAGCGCTTTCTCGTGGAAGGCATAGTCGCGGGCCTTCTGGGCGCGGCCATGCTGCAGGGTGATGCGCAGCGCCTCGTGGAAGGCGGCAACCGCATAGCCGGAATGAGTGCGGTGATAGGTGCCGGCAGCAACGTCCTGGCCGTCCACGATGCCCCAGTGGCGGGCTTCCAGGATCGGGTTGTGGACATAGGAATGGCAGCCGTTTTCACGCACGGTCTGGATGTACTGGTCGGTGAAGGACACCGGCGCATAGGTCAGCGGCAGGCACAGAACGCCTTTCTGCGGGCAGGACGCCCAGCCGGCCACGCCCGGGTAATCGTCGATCGAGAAATCCTCGATGCCCAGCGAGGACACCGCGTCGATCAGGCCCATCACGCCGTGCTTCTCACAAGCGTCCGAGAAGCCTTGCAAGTCGTTGATACGGCCCGAGCCGGTTTCCCAATGCGCCATGAAAGCCCATTTCGGTTTTTTGTCCGCCAGAACCTGCTCCACCAGCTTGCCGGAGACCGACTCGCCATGCGGCACGTCAATCACGGTGACCGAGGCAGGCTGCGGGTTCATCGCATCGGCGGCCAGCTCTGCGCGGGTGGCGGCCTTCATGCGGATGGTCATCGCGTCGATGCCAGAGAAGGTGCCGTTCTGGAAGGCAACCACGGTGTCACCCGGCAGGATCGCGTTCAGCATGCAGTCCAGCCCCGAGAAGCCAGTGCCGCCAACGCCGTAGGTGTAGGTGTTTGCGGTGCCCCAAAGGTCGCGCAGCATCTGCTTGCACTCGATCATGCCGCGCAGCACATCCGCCTGCATGTGATCGGCCAGGCCGGTGTTGGCAAAGGCCTGCAGCACGCGGGGATCGGTATTGCCCGGGCCTGGGCCTGCGGCCAGGGTTTCCGGGATTTCCAGGCTGGGGAAGATCGTAGGTTCAGTCATCGGGGTAAGACCTCGCTGGTTTCGTGTCGGCGATGCGCCGGAGGTCCCGGGCCTTCTGCGCAGCGGTCTTCACTGCGGGAAGGCTTGTTTCCTGTCGTGCAACATCTGTTAACCTAAGGAAACCCTAGCTCGACAAAACCCACAACATCCCTATATCCTGCTTTTGGGTATCTAATTAGATGGGAAAAAACCTACCCAAACCGGTAAAAATACCGTTGCATACCAAAATGGACCCAACCCATTTGGGTAGTTTTTTACAAAAGGACACACAATGGCTCCTATAAGCGACAAAGTTTCCCCGATTTCGGTCATGCTTGCTGACGCAAATCCGCTGGTGCTGTCGGCGATGTCCGAAATCTTCGACAAGGACCCGCGATTCTCGCTGGTCGCCACCTCCGCCACCGCCGAAGGCTTCCTTGGAACGGTGATGCGGGTGCCGGTTCAGGTCGGGATCATCGACTGGAACCTGCCCGCGCTTGGCGGCGCCAAGCTGATCGAGGTGCTGCGCGAGCAAGCCAACGCACCGCGGCTGGTTGTCTACGCCGACGAAAGCAGCGACGTGCCGCGCAAGGCGATGAGCGCGGGCGCGGCCGGCTTTGCGCCGCGCTCCAGTGCGGTCGAAGACGTGCTGGACACATGTCTCGCCGTCGCCGAAGGCAAGATGGTTTTCCCCTTCCTCGACGTCCGCGGGCTGCAGACAGATCCGATCGAGCAACTGTCGCGCCGCGAACGCACCATGCTGGAGGCGCTGTCGAAAGGGCTGACCAACAAGGAGCTCAGCAAGGAGCTGGAGATTTCCACCAACACGGTGAAGTTCCACCTGTCGAACCTTTACGAAAAACTCTCGGTCAAAAACCGCGCCCAGGCGATTGCGTTCTACTACGCCAACCGCGCCGCCAAGGGGGATTTCCACCTCGAACAATGACCCCGGTGCACTGCCCTCGCGCCTCGCTCGCGTGAGTGCGCACGCGCACGTACGCGAGGGCGCGTCGCGTGGGCGCACCCCCGCGCGAATGTATTTAAATGAAATCTTTTTTCTTGACAGGAAACACCCTGATGAGGAATGCCTAAAGGGGAGAGGACGAAAACCCATCACGAATGAGGAGCGAACCCATGTCATTCCACACCATTGAACAGGCCCCTGGCCGCCTGAACCGCAGCGAGCTGGCAATCCCCGGATCACAGCCGCAAATGTTTGAAAAAGCTGCAAAATCAGACGTCGATGTGATCTTCCTGGATCTCGAAGATGCGGTTGCACCTGACGAAAAAGAACAGGCCCGCAAGAACATCATCCAGGGCCTGAACGACATCGATTGGGGCAACAAATCCATGTCGGTGCGAATCAACGGCCTCGACACCCACTACATGTACCGCGATGTGGTCGATGTTGTTGAACAGGCAGGCGAACGTCTTGACCTGATCATGGTTCCCAAAGTGGGCACCGCAGCCGATGTTTATGCCGTCGATATGCTGGTTACCCAGATCGAAGACGCCAAGGGTCTGAAGAAGCGGATCGGTTTTGAGCACATCATCGAGACCGCGCTCGGCATGCAGAACGTGAGTGAAATTGCCGCAGCCTCCAAGCGCAATGAATCGCTGCATTTCGGCGTTGCTGACTACGCCGCCTCGACCCGCGCCCGCACCACCATCATCGGCGGTGTGAACCCCGATTACTCGGTGCTGACCGACCCGGCCGCAGACGGCTCCCGCGAGGTGCATTGGGGCGACATGTGGCACTATGCCCTGGCCCGCATGGTGGTTGCTGCACGCGCCAACGGCCTGCGCCCGATTGACGGCCCGTTCGGCGATTTCCAGGACCAGGAAGGCTACAAAGCCGCCGCAAAACGCGCCGCGGTTCTGGGCTGCGAAGGCAAATGGGCCATCCACCCGAGCCAGATCGAACTGGCAAACGAAGTGATGTCCCCGTCGGATGCCGAAGTCACCAAGGCACACCGCATTCTGGAAGCCATGGCCGAAGCTGAAGCCGCCGGCAAAGGCGCGGTGTCCCTTGATGGCCGACTGATTGACTATGCCTCGATCCGTCAGGCAGAAGTGCTGGTGGAAAAAGCCAAGCAGATCGCCGGCAACTAAGCCGCCGTTCGCTTTCAAGAACTTACGCCGCCCTGGTTCCGGCTGGGGCGGCTAAGCGCCGCTATGCCAGGGAGATGCAGATGACCGGATTGCTGACCACCGCCAAGGCCCTGTTTCAGGCCGCTGTTGACCGGGCCGACCCGGCCCAGGCTCTGCGTACCCATCTGACTTCCTCGCCTCTGGCCCCGCTGCCCGAGGGCGGCAGAAACGTGCTGCTCGCCGTGGGAAAGGCCGCCATCCCGATGATGCGCGAGGCGCTGGAGCTTGTCCCCGCCCCTTCCCAGGCATTGGTCATTACAAACTCTGAAAACTACACGGAAATTCCCAGCGCCACGGTGATATGCGGTGCCCATCCGGTACCCGATGAAAACAGTGCTGCCGCAGGCCAAGCGGCCATTGAACTTGCCCGCTCGCTCGGCCCCGATGACAGGCTGATTGCCCTGATTTCCGGTGGCGGTTCTGCCCTGATGGTAGCCCCCGCGCCTGGCCTGACGCTTGCGGACAAGGCCGCAGTGAACAAACTGCTGCTCGCGTCCGGCCTGGAAATCAACGAGATGAACCTGATCCGTCAGCAGCTGTCGGACACCAAGGGCGGCGGTCTGCTGCGCCACGCCGCACCGGCCCAAGTGCAGGCCTTCATCCTCTCGGACGTGATTGGCGACGACCTGCGCGCCATCGCTTCCGGCCCTACCGTGGCGCCCATCGGCACACGCGCTCAGGCTCGGGAGATACTGCAACGGGCAGGCATTTGGGACAGCACCCCAGAGACCGTCAGAGCCCGCCTCAGCGCCGTTGATGAGACTCACGAGGCGCCGCCCCCGGCCATAAACACACTGATCGGGTCGAACCGTCACAGTCTCAAAGCCATGATGAGCGCAGCAGCTGAGGAGTGGTGTCCAATACTGGCCTCTCACCGGCTGGTCGGCGATGTGGCAGAGGCCGCAATGTCAGTAATAAGAGCAGCAGAAGCCGCTCCCAAGGACAAACCCGTTGCCCTGATTTTTGGCGGCGAAACCACTGTCCTGCTCCGCGGCACGGGCCTGGGCGGCCGCAACCAGGAGTTGGCCCTGCGCGTCGCCAAACTGGGTGCCGAGCGCCTGAGCGGCGACTGGCTGTTCCTCTCCGGCGGCACAGACGGGCGGGATGGCCCCACTGATGCAGCCGGCGGCATCGCCACCCCCTCAACCTGGAATACAATCGAATCCGCAGGCCAGGATCCAGAAGCTCTGCTCGCCAACAACGACAGCTATGCCGCTCTGAAAGCTGCAGATGCACTGCTGATGACTGGCGGAACAGGAACAAACGTCGCCGACGTGCAGGTCTTCCTCAGACTGCCCGGCTGAACTGCAAAAGACACCGCAGCTTCATCTTTGCAAAAATACTCCCGCCGGAGGCTCCCTCAGCTGCCATTGGCACTGCACTCAAGCCAACACGCGTTTCTCGCCCCACTCGGCCAGATCATTCACCAGCATCAGTGCTACCCGCCGGAACACCTGGCGCAGCCGCTCCACATGCGGCCCTTCCAGCGACAATTCCGCCAACGCCTGGTCCATGCATTTCAACCAGTTCTCGGCATCTTCCTCGGTGATCGGCACATGGGCGTGCATCAGTTTCACGTCCATATGCCCATGCTTTTCCTCGTAGTAACGCCGCCCGCCCATGAAGCCCGCCAGGAAGTTGAACTGCTCAATCCGGGCATGATCCATCCCATGCCCGCGTTTGTGCAGCTTGACGATCTGCGCACCGGTCTCCGTCTCTTCGACAATGTCGTAGAACCGTTCGACCAGGGCGCGCAGCGCCTCCTCGCCACCAATCTGTTCAATCAGTTTCTGAACCATTTCACCTCCCTGCCCCGAACCGGGCGGCCTCAGGACTGAGGCCGGGTTTTCTTGGGGTCGTAATGCGCAAAGGGTACAATCTTGGCAGGCAGCCGTTTTTGATGCCCGTCAAGTTTGCCGATTTCCACCTCGGTCCCCACTTCCGCGCAAGACACGTCCACCCGTGCCAGCGCGATATTCTTGCCCAGCAGCGGTGAGCGCATCGACGAGGTCACCTCGCCAATTTGCGCGCGGCCGATGCGGACACAGTCGCCATGCGCCACGTCAATTGCGGAATCGATATCCAGCCCCACCAGCTTGCGCGCGGGCGTGGTCTTGCGCCGGATCAGCGCGTCGCGGCCAACAAAGTCATCCTCTTTCGATTTCAGCGGCACGGTAAAACCGACGCCCGCCTCAAACGGATCGGTCTGATCACTGAAGTCATAGCCGGCAAAGATCAGCCCGGCCTCGATCCGCACCATATCCAGCGCCTCCAGCCCCATCGGCCGGATGCCATGATCCTGCCCGGCCTCCCAGACCGCGTCGAAGACATCGCCAGCATGTTTCGGGTGACAGAAGATCTCATATCCCAGTTCGCCCGTGTAGCCAGTCCGCGAAACCACAACCGGGACACCATGCTCCCCGCCGATGCGCGCAGCCGTGAACCGGAACCAGCCCAGTTCTTCCAGTTTGGGATTGTGCGGCATTGTCCAGATGATCTTTTTCAGCAGATCACGGCTTTCGGGGCCTTGCACGGCGATATTGTGCTGCATGTCGGTTGACGAGCGCACCAGCACGTTCAGGCCCAGCTTTTCCGCCTGCTCGCGGATCCACTCTCCGCCATAGTCCGAGCCGCCGATCCAGCGGAAATTGTCCTTGCCCAGGCGGAACACGGTACCGTCGTCAATCATGCCGCCATGCGGATAGCACATCGCGGTATAGACCACCTGCCCCACCGCCAGCTTCTTGATATTGCGGGTAAAGATATACTGGCAGAGTGCCTCGGAATCCGGACCGGTGATCTCGAATTTGCGCAGCGCCGTGAGATCCAGAACAATGCACTTTTCTCGGCACGCCCAGTATTCCTCCAACGGCCCGGACTCGGCATAGCAATTGGCCAGCCAATATCCGTTGTACTCGATGAAATTGCGGGTCATCTTGCTGAGGCGGTCGTGGAAACCGGTTTCCTTGGTCATTTTGGGCTCCGATTCAGGGGTCGCGCGGAACGCAATCGCCCGCTTGAAGGTCTCTTGGCCGCTGTAAGTGCGGACGTGAATGTCGGTGGGGTTCCAGCCATTGGCGGCACTTGTGTCATCCGGGCAGGCCGAGCTGACACAGACCAGATCGGTCAGCGCCCTGAGCAGCACGTAATCGCCGGGCCGGGTCCAGGGCTCATCGGCATACATAACGCCATGGTCGTCGAGCCCGGTGTTGAAGAAGAAGTTGATCGCCATCCAGCCCGCGCGCGGCGTCACCCCGTGCTGGGCCAATACGCCATTGAAATTGTCCGAACAGTTTGCGTGTCCGGGATAACCCATGTCGTCATAGTATTTGGCAGCGCAGGCCAAGGCAAAAGCATCGTGACGGCCAACAGTATCCTGCACCACCTCGACCAGTGGCAGCATCTCCTGGTCATAGTATTTCGCGTGCAGGCCCGGCATCGGATAGGCATGGCCCATCAGCGTCCGGGTTGTGGTCACGTCCAGCGCGTGCTCAATTCCTTTGTCCAGCTTGCGGGCCGCAAAACACTGGAAATCCGTGCATTGGCGCCCATCGACATCAAGCACCTGAATGTAGTCGCCAGCCTTCACGAAATAGGCCTGGGCCGTTGCACTTTTGATCCGCAGGTCCAGCACCGGATCAGCCAACGGATCGGGCAGTTCAAACCGCGCCACCTGCTTGATCACCGCCCGCTTGACCATGACCGTCAGCGGCGTTGTCGTGTCCTGCCGTTCAAAATCCATGATCCCGCCGGGTGCCGCGATGATCACCACACCGTCTCGCAGCGCAGTAAAGCTCTCCTCGGTCTTTGCAGGCGTCGCCGCATCAAACAACCGCACCGCACCGCCCTGCGCCAAGTCGATACCGCGTGCTTCCATTCCCAACCGCAAGCCGCGCAAGGACTGGTCCGTCGAGGTCAGCAGCGCCTTCAACCCGCCGGCATCGCAATTGGCTACCGCACCGATGATGCCTGCATCTATGCGCCCCTTGTCCTCAGCCGCAACGATCTCGCAGGGCTGGCCGCCCTCGTCATTGGTCACTGTCACCGCATCGCCGGTTTCCACCCGGATCAGGATCGCACCGCAACCTTCGACGACGTAACGCTCGGTCCCTTTGGGCAGTGAAAACACCGACGGCTGATACAGTCCGGACGGCTTGGGCGGCCCTTTGACAACTTCAGGGAAGCTCATGTCATTCATCGCGCATCTCCTGTTGGACACCGGCCAAAAATTGCACAGCCGGAATATTTATTTATTGAAAAGAATATTCCGTTCCCCCACTCTAATCAACAAACATGTTGATTTTCTGCAGTAAAATGGCAGATGCCCGGGATGCGTCATTTTCCTGGGGGTGAATGCCGCAAACAAAAGGATAACCGCTATGCACTCGCTGCTCCTGGGTTTGATTGCCGCGCTTGCCTGGGGCATACATGACCTTTGCGTACGGTTTGTCTCGCAACGAACCGGCATTCTGCCTGCCATGCTGATCGTCTTTTCCACCGGGGCGATTCTGGTGGCCGGGGCTGCCCTGCCCCTGGGCAACTGGCAGGCAATGACCCTGCAGGCTGCATGGCTGGCCGGGCTTTCGGGCACCATTTTCGCTCTTGGGTCCTATGCCCTTTACCGTGCCTTTGCCCTAGGCCCGGTCAAGCTCGTGGCACCTCTGGTGGGCGCCTACCCGGTTCTGTCGCTTGGCATGGCGTTGCTGCAAGGCCAGCCGGTCGGCCCGGGCCACTGGCTGGCGGTTGCCGTCGTGGTTGGCGGCGTCGGCTGCATAGCCGTCTTCTCCACTGAAGACGACGGCAGTCCGGTCAACCTGCAAGCAGCCGCTTGGGGGCTGGCCGGCGCCATCGGTTTTGCGCTCACCTTTGCAATTGGCCAGGCAGCCAGCCAGGCCGGCGCCGAGCTGCCAGTGCTGATCGTCACCCGCTTGGCCGCGATCCTGCTGCTGCTGGGCCTGGCGCTGCTTGCCAGGATGGCGCAGCTGCCCGCACGCAAGGTGCTGCCGCTGCTGGTTCTGATGGGTGCGCTGGACGCCTTGGCCCTCGGCCTGGTGATCTACTCCGGCACCCTGCCCCGGCCCGAATTTGCTTCGGTCAGCGCCTCGCTGTTTGGCCTTGTCACCGTGGTGCTCGCCTGGCTGGTGCTGCGCGAAAGCATGAACCGCGCGCAATGGATCAGCGTCGCTGTCACTTTCGGCGGAATTGCCTACCTCGGCTTTTGAACCCCGCCCTTCATCTTTTTAAAAAATACTCCCGCCGGAGGCGTCCGGCGGGAGCAGGTAATTTCAGCCAATGCTGTTGTGCGGCGCGGTTTCAGGCGGTCAGGCCTTCGGGCTCTTTCAGACCGTTGGCGCGGCAGCAGGCGGTGACGGTGTTCGCGAGCAGGCAGGCGATGGTCATCGGGCCGACGCCGCCCGGCA
>NZ_LUKH01000055.1:0-13846 GCF_001593695.1 Leisingera sp. F5
GCCTGTCGATCAAGGCACGCGAGATTGCGGAAGAGAAAGAAGCAGTGGAACAGTATGGCTCCTCGGACTCCGGCGCATCGCTGGGCGACATCCTGGGCGCCGCACTGAAGTCGGGCGACGAATAATCGCCCCGGCCTCACGGCTGCTGAAAACGAAAGCCCCGCAGGTTTCTGCGGGGCTTTTCGATTGGGGCAGGGGCAGGTTTCAACACAGAGCGGACGTTTTCCCCTCATACTCATTCTTGCATTTGCTCACTTAATATACCGCACAAGACAGCCTTCCATTCGCGGCAGCAGAATCGCGTTATGTTCATCGGTTCACACCATCAAACCATTGGAGAACAGTGGCCGTTTATCCCGGCGGCAATCCGTGCATTCCCTTGGGCAGTATTAGTTCGAGAGCAGTCTTTTCGCATGCCCGGCGTTTGCGCCAGAGACCGTCGGAAATTTTATGCTACGCAGCGTTTGACGTGCTCCCGGTAGAGACCGCGGTTATTAGTTCGCTCTGTTCAGGGTTTGGTCCTCTCTTGACCGTTGGTGATACTCCCACGGGGTGAGCCCGTCGAGGCTCGTGTTGGGGCGGTGGTGATTGTAGTCGTGGCGCCAGGCCGCGATCAGCTCCCGTGCGTGGCGCAGGTTGGCTAACAGGTGCTCATTCAGGCACTCGTCCCGCAGGCGGCCATTGAAGCTTTCCACGAAGCCGTTCTGCCTAGGTTTTTACCGGGTGCGATGTAGTGCCACTCGACGCATCGCTCCTCCTGCCATTTCAGGTTGGCGTTCGGTGTCAGCTCCGTTCCATTGTCACTGACCACCATACAGGGGTAGCCGCGCAGCCGGGCGATGTTGTCGAGTTCCCGCGCCACTCTCTGACCCGACAGCGATGTATCCACGACAGTGGCCAGGCATTCCCGGCTGAAGTCGTCTATGACGCATAGCACCCGGAATCGGCGGCCATCGGACAGGCTGTCCGAGACGAAGTCCAGCGACCATCTCTGGTTCGGCCCTTGCGGGATCGCCATGGGCGCACGCGTTCCAATGGCGCGTTTTCGCCCGCCGCGCTTGCGCACGCTCAGCCCCTCTTCGCGGTAGATCCGGTAGAGCTTCTTCCAGTTCACCTTCCAGCCCTCGCGGCCGAACAGCAGGTGCAGCCGACGATAGCCGAAGCGCCGCCGTTCGCTGGACAGCTCCTTCAGCCTCTCTCGCAACTCGGCGTCCGCAGGCCTGGTTGATCCACGCCGATAGACGCGCGGATCGATCCCGGCCAGGGCACAGGCCCGCCGCTGGTTGTAGTTCTTCTCTGTCATAGCCCAGTCCACAGCTCGCCGCCTCGCACCGGGCTTCAGAAGTTTTTTCCCAGCATCTCTTTCAGCGTTGCCACATCAAGCATGTGCTCGGCCAACATCTTCTTGAGCTTGGCGTTCTCTGCCTCCAGGGCCTTCAGCCTCTTGGCCTCGGACACTTCCATGCCCCCAAGCATTACGAAGATCCGCGCGATGCTTGAGGTGGAACAGCCAAAGCAAGACGCTGCGACGGACACCGTGGTCATCCCGCCCGCCCTGCGTGAACCCTGTCCCTGCTGTGACGGACCCATGCGCATCATCGAGATCTTCCGGCGTGGTCGGAAACTGATGTCCCGCGTGCCGCCAAGGGAGCAGGCCGCATGACCCAAAGCCCTTTCACCATATTGATAATCCCCTGGCTGCCCCCGCAGACCCGGTCAGCACGTTTTGTATCCGAGGCCTCAGACTGCAACATGAAAGGAGCAGAGCAACCTCGATCACCGGAAAATCCGCGGGTCATGCGCATCCCCAGGATTGCACCACAGGCCTGCAACCCTTCCGGCGGCGCGCCAGTTGCGACCCGCCCCAACGGTCAGCGGGCTTTACCTATAGGCTGATCCCAGCTCCCCGCGGCTTTCACCTTGGGAGGATTTCCAACGCGGCCCGTCGAAACCGCCGTTCGCTGCGATCGCAAAATCCCGGATCAAACGAACTCACCCAGTGCGGGACGGAGCTGTCGAACGCCCGAGATAGCCGGAGGACTATCCGTCCGAAAAACATCTGCCTGATCAAAAGGCTTGGGTTCGCGACCTCGACCTATGTCCGCAGTCCCGATCTCTCCCGTTCCATGACGGCTTTCAACGCCGGACGATCGGCGCAGCGCCTTATCCAGGCTTGGACGGAGGACTGTTCCGGCACGGCGTCCGGAAGCCAATGGAACGGGCTCGACAGCAGCAGGTCGACCGCCGAATAGTCCTCGCCGAGAAGATACCGCTGGCCGTCCAGCGCTTCGGACAGGCGGGAGAAAACGGCATCCAGATCGCGGAACGTCGCGTGGAGGACGGGATGATCGATCTTCGCCCAGTCAAGGACCAGCACGGGCTCCATCACACCCTGATAATAGAACAGCCAGCTCAGGAATGCCCCCCGCTTCGGGTGCCCGACAGGACGGCCGAGGCCCGCCTCGGGGAACTGGTCCGTCAGGAAGGCGACGATTGCACCGCGCTCGCGAACGGCATCCGCGCCGTCGGTCAGGTAGGGCACCTTCTTCTCGGGATGCGGATTGCGCGGGTCCGGACCGCCACTGCCATCCTGCCGGGCGACGGTGACGTTGATGACGTCGATACGGTCGGCGATGCCCATTTCTTCGATCAGGACGAGGATGGAGGTCGAGCGGGAGTTCGGGGCGTGGTAGAGTGTCGGCATGGGTGCCTCCTGGAATTGCGTCATGCCTTGACTTAGCCTCAGGCTGCTGACAGATCACGTCAGCATGGCCCGGACCGACCGCCTCATGCGTCTGATGGACGCGCTGCGCCGCCTGCCCGCGCCGATCACAGCCGCGAGGCTGGCGGCGGAGACGGGGGTGTCGAGGCGGCAGCTCTACCGGGACATCGCCACGTTGCGCGCGGGCGGCGCCCTGATCGACGGCGAGGCCGGGGTGGGCTACCGGTTGACCGAGGACCCGGCGTTGCCGCCGCAAAGCTTCTCCCGGCTGGAGACCGAGGCGCTGGTCCTCGCCGTGGGAGAATTGCGCCAGACGGGTGACGCGGAACTGGAGGCAGCAGGCCGTTCGGCGCTTGCCCGGATCATCGCCACGCTTGCCGACGAACAATCGCGGCACGCCATGCACACCGTCTTGCGCAGCTTCCGCCCGCCGCCGGTCCGCGTGGAGGTCACCGTGGGCATGTCACTTCTGCGCCGCGCCTGCTGGGAGGAACTGGCGCTCGACGTGCGGTATCGTGACCTCAAGGGCCGGGTCACACAGCGCGAGGTCTGGCCCTTGGGCATCAGCTATTCGGATGGCACGCTGATGGTGCTGGTCTGGTGCTGCCTGCGGCAGGACTGGCGCGTCTTCCACGCCTCGGGGATGGAACGCGCATGCCTCAACGGACGCAGCTTCAGACCTCGGCGTGTGTCTTTGCTGCGCGACTACGCGCCGCGCCGCGCCGCTCCTGGGCCGCCTGTGGAAGAGTAGGCGCGACCGGTCCGGACAGCGTTGCCGCATATGATGCCATTCGGCGTAGCCTTCTCAATGATCGACCGCCAGCATAACCCGTGAACAGCTGGAAGCTTTGCCGGAGTATGAGCCAAACTAAGACGCCACCTTTAAAGGAGCTGTCAGCTCCCTTTGACTGCCACCCGTTTGCCTTCGGTCTCGCGGCTGGTTTCCTGCCCCGTACTGGTAGTTCAGGCAAACATCACTGCCAGGCGGCTTCGCAAGGCCGGGTTCCACAATGGAGCCAGTATTTTTTGGTACTGATGACAGGGCAGGAATGGCTTTCGCTTCAAAGCCCTAACCGTTTTTCGGAACGCCCGTCCAGCCAATGTATGGCCCGGCGCAGGACCGCAAACGCCCTGTGCGTTTTCTCTGCCTCGAATATTTTTTCGGCGCATCCAGCCCGGAAGCCATAGATGGCTCTGTCCCAACAGCAAAGACAACTGGCATGCGTATCATTCTTTCGTTTTGGTACTGGCCGGTCTGGCCGCGTGTGAAACCGCAGAAGGTTTTGGCAAGGACGTGGTGCACCTCAGCAACAACACAACCGAAGAGCCGCAGGACGCACTCTAATACATCAGAGCACCTATTGGCCCGGCGGGGATGCTCACCGCCGGGCCTGCATTGCCAAGGTTTTGCAGAACATTTGCTTAGCCTAGGTATTGTTTCTTGCGAATAGGGAGGGGCCGCTGCGCCTGCATCCGGGAGCCGCCTCTATGCAGGCACAGAGAGTCGTCCACAGCAGCAAAGGAGTTCTCCATCATCGAATTTTCTTGCATCAACGGGTTTGTTTGTCAGGTTCTCGCCATCCGGGCGATCGTCTCTTTAATCCGCTCGTCAGCCTGCAACGGCAGCAAGGCTCATTTGAGAGTTGATTAAGCCATTGTTGCCGGTGATCGGATTCACCTGCTGATTTCTGTTTGGCTTAAACCCTCGCCACGTGCGATCTGAATTAGCGCAAGAGCGCTGCGTCAAAGGTATCCGAGGCTATCCTTCTGGTGCTTTTTGCGCATGGCTGGAACATGGCTGAAGTTGCTGGATGCGCAAACACGCCGCGTACAACTGCCAAAGTTGCCCCGGCTCAGACGATGCCTCAGTAGTTCCAGGCAACGGCTGCTGCAGCTTCTCATTTTTCCTGTTCTTGGGGCACCAGCAGTTTATGGCGTGTTTTGGGATGGCGCACCCGCCATAGTGACTTCCTGATTTGATTGAAGTGCAATACGAACAAAAATCTGGCGATTTCGGACGGCGGCCGTCAACGGGAGGCGCCGCGAAGGACGCGCAGGATCAGCGCCAGTGCAAACAGCACGAGGAAAATAAAGAACAGGATTTGTGCGATCCCAGCTGAGGCCGAAGCGATGCCGCCAAATCCGAAGATGCCGGCAATGATGGCAACGGCCAGGAAAACGAGAGCCCAATAGAGCATAGCTTATCCTTTCGGTTGCGAGGTGCTGCTAGTAAAACCCATCAGGCAGCCAAAAGTTCCGCATTGCGGTCTGGAACCTCATGAGCGGCAGAGTGCTTATTGCGATACGCTTGGACAAAACATAGTGGCGGCGGCCAATCCGAGTGCAAGGCTGGGCCGAGGAGCCATTCGCGGCGCGCATTCGTTGAAATGTGGGATGGCGATGTCTCACGGGAGAAACTCGAAGCAGAGATATCGCTCAAACCAAAGAAACCCAAGCTAGGATTCAGGCGGGAGATATTGCAGAAGCACTTGGCATTGCGCATCAGATCAACGGCCGCCGTTCGGGCGCGGTCAATTCGATCATCGCCAGATCTGCAAGCGCAGGCAGGTTCCTGATCTGCAGGCTTCCGTTCTGCCATTGTGCAAGTTTGCTGTCCCGCAGCGTTTTCAGCATCTTGTTGGTATGCACCAGCGACAGGCCAAGCGCATCTGCCAGGTCCTGCTGGCGGTATGGCAGCGGTACTGTATCCTTTACTTCCATGCCAACAGATTTGAGCCGCTCGTAAATCCGCACCAGTGCCCAGGAAATGCGCTGCGACGCATCCCGCTGGCCCAGAGACGCAATGGTTTCCCCCAGGAAATGCTCCTCGACCGCGGCAATCCAAGTCAGGTCGTATGCGCGCTCCGGATGCTGCTGGAAAAGCTCATACAGTGCAGCGCGGCGGAACACGCACAGTGTCATCGGGGTGGCCGCTTCCACTGAATGCTTCATCTCTCCCATCAGGCTGGCCTGCAGACCGGCAAAATCGCCCGGGAACAGGAAATTGATCACTTGGCGGCGGCCATTTTCCAGTGTCGTGTAGCGCGTGCCCATGCCGTTCAGCACCGTATAAAGCTGCGGGCTGTTGGATCCTTCCAGCAGGATTGTCGTGCCTGCATCCACCGTCAGCTCCCCGGTTTTAAACTCCTGGGTAAAGATGACTTCGTCACGCGACATCGGTGTAAAAGCGGGCCGCTTGCGCAGCACGCAATTCTGGCAGGCGGTTGGCGGCATGGACATTCCCCTTTCGCAGCTATGTCACAGTTTAATGCGCCTGAACCCGAAAAGTTCCAAAATGCTTAACAGTAGGGGGACGGAAGCAATGGAAGAGCCCAATCAAGACAGGGCACATGTCTATCTGATCGTGTCCAGAAACTATCTGATCACTTGCGATATCTGTGATACCATCTCGGACTTCGATCCGGTGGCCGAAGTCAGTGTGCAAAAGGGGCATGAATGCGCGCCGATGTCGATCACGCCATACCGGCGGATTGCGGTGGCCTTTGTCGAAGCGGGATCCGAACAGGTTACCAGGCTCAAGATTGATCAGGCAGTACAGGGGCGCGGCGGGAGACTGGTCCTGCTGGGCGATGCTGCCGAAGATGAACTGGACGGGCATTCACCGCGCTTGAGATGGCCGGTGCTTTCCCGGCCGGTTTCCACCCGGATGATTCAGGCGCAGCTGTCACCGCAGCAGTGCAGGACGCGGAACGATCGCGGTGCTGCCGGTCTGAGATGGAATTGCAGCTGAAATTTTGGAAGCCCTGACTGTTGATTCCTGTTGCTCTGATCGCGCGCTTTAAAGGGCACAGGAATGCGTGGGGCACCTGGTCACACAGTTCCCAGACTTGCCCCGGTTCTTCCGCGCTCGTGACTATAGTCGCGGGTCTCGAAATGACCGGCCTGCTCATTTTGCGATCTCGTCCATAGCGCGACCGACAGTAAAGCCGTGCAGCATGGTCGAAAGCAGGATGGTCAGCCCGATCAGGGCCCATAATTCCGGTTCGTTCACAAACTCCAAATGCGCGCCGGCGTAGCAGAGATAGTAGATTGACCCGATCCCCCGGACACCAAACACGGACACCACGAAACGGTCGCGTTTGCGAAGCTGCGAACCAGCCAGCGAGAACCACCCCGCCAGAGGCCGGATCACACCGATGAGCAAGAGCGCCAATAGGAGATGTGCCCAGGTCAGATCTTCAAGAAGAACCGGCAGGATATAGCCAAGGGCAACTAACAGCAGTGCTGTCAAAGCGTGTTCGATTGTCTCGCAGAAATCGTGCAGTTTGCGGTGAAAACGGTGTTCACTTTCGATCCGGCGCAGTGCCAGGCCCATGACAGCTACGGCGATGAACCCGTAGCCTTCGACCAGTTCGGTAGAGCCGTAGCACAGCAGCACTCCAGCAACCGCCACAACGCCCGAACCAGTGTCAGCCAGAACCGCGGAACGGGGAAACAGAAACAGCACTTGCCCGAGCGCCCAACCGCCGCACGCGCCCATCACAACACCTGTTGAGATGCGGTACGCGACATCAATAATTAGCCAGTCAGCCAGCCATGCCTGAGGGTTCAGCCCCTGCACAGCAACAATGAGGCCGAGGTAGACAAAGGGGAAGGCGAGCCCGTCATTGAGCGCCGCTTCAGTGGTTAGAGTAAAACGCACCGGGTGTTCGTTGCCTTCCATCGGCGGACCGACTTGCACGTCGCCCGCAAGCACCGGGTCTGTCGGGGCCAGAACGGCACCCAGAAGTATTGCTCCGGCAGCAGTCATGCCGCCCAATCCCCACCCCAGCAGGGCAACCGCCAGAATTGTGAGCGGCATCCCGATGAGGAGAAGCCTGACCGTCGGGCCCCATTTTTTCCATGGCCTCAGGCTGTCGAGCCGGAGGCCGGCTGCAAACAGCGCCACAATCACGGTCAATTCGCTGACTATTTCCCAAGGCTTAGGGTGAACGCGCGGGTCTGGAAGCTCAGGCAGGCCCGGAACCAGCCAGTAAGCCGCCATTCCGAGCAGAATAAGAAGCGGCGCGGCGGCTGGCTCGCGCGTTGAAAAAAAGCGCGGCGACCAATGAGCGAGAATGATCACAACGCCCATGGCCGCAAGCATCAGGTGATAGGAGGCTAAGCCGAAGAATTCAGTGTGATCCATGAGCGCCATTGAGCAGCATTTTGCGTCGCCAGACCAGTCTTAGGCATGCTGGCGGACCGGCCATTAAAAAGCAGGAGAGTGTGCGGCCTAAGGATACTGCCACCAGATGGCCGCACGGATTTAGCAAACCTGAAAGGCAGCACTCATTGAACAGCGTGAATTACGCTATGCGATCTGCGGCCCATATCAGATGCTCTCCAGCATGCGGTCGACAGCTTGGCGGGCTTCGTCCTTGGTCTTGCCCAGTTTCTGCTGCAGCAGCCCCTCCAGTTGTTCGCGCTCGCCCTTGGCCTGTTCCAATTCGTCGTCGGTCAGATCGCCATAGGCCTCGCGCAGGCGGCCCTTGAGTTCGGTCCATTTGCCGGTGAAACGGTCGTCGTCCATGTCGTATTCTCCTTTTACGTTCGGGCGGAAACTGGGGGTGTGCCTCGGTGCCGCGCCCTTAATAAGAAAACGCCGCCGAGGCCGTAAGGTTCCCGGATCAGGTGGTGTTTTCCACTTCGCGCAGAATTGTCTGCTCTATCTCGTCCAGCGGGTGGTTGGTCAGCACCTTGGGCACGTCCAGCATCAGCTTGTCCGCCACTTCGGGGTGCATTTCGGCACGCAGCGCGCTGAGCACCGGGCGGCTGGCGGCGATCAGCAGCTTGTCGAATCTTCCCGCATGGGCCGCCTTGTAAAGGTCTTCCGCCACGGTTTTAGCAAAGCGGGTCTTTTCCAGCTGGTGCCAGTCAGTGTCATCCACCGCCGAGCGCTGCACGCCGGGGCCGTCATTGAAGCGGCCGGGACGGCTTGCGGCCCAGTCCTGCGTCTTGGGATTCTCCTGCTCCTGCTTGCGCCGCACAGTCAGGTTGATGTTGTGTTCATCGCCCTGGTTGACGAGGTACAAAGCCTTCTCGCCGTCGGCGATGAGCACCCATGCCCTGTTCGGAATTCCCTTAGCTGTCATCGCTGCTGCCCTCCTGTTCCTTGGATTTTGTCACCCGGGTTGCCCCGGCCGGCTTCTCCTGGGCGCGCTTCAGCTCGTCCTCAGTGCCGATGTCGCGGGCCAGGCGGCCGCCGGTGCGGCCCTGGTGGCCAACGCCGCCCTTTTTCCCCAGGATTTCCTCGGTTTCCTTGCGTCCGTCTTTGGATCTGTGCCGTTCAGCCATAACGTTTTCCTTTCATCTAAGTTGACGGTGGGAGCGGAGGGGAGGCGCCGTCAGCGAGGGCCTTTCACCAACTCCGCGTCGGCAGCGGCGCCCAGCAGCATGGCGAAGGCCGAGAGCCACAGCCAGGTGAGCAGGACGATGACGCCGCCAAGCGCGCCGAAGACCTGATTGTAGGAGCCGAAAGATTCTGCGTAGACAGTGAAACCCGCACTGGCTGCAAACCACAGAAGGCATGCGGTAATGGCCCCCTTGGTGATCCAGGGCCGGCCGGTCGCCGGGGGGCGGTCCGGGCCGTAGCGGTACAGAACTGAGATCCCGAAGGCGCCGGTCAGCAGAAGCAGCGGCCAGCGGGCCAGTTCAGACACCTGTTCAAACAGAGTGCTGCCAGTCCAACGGGCGGCGGCTGGCAGGGCACCCGCCACCGTGACAGCCACGATCAGCAAGACGATTGCGACTAGGGTGAGCCCCAGCTTCAGGGCGGTCAGGGCCGCAAAGCCGCGGGTTTCCTCGCGGTCCAGCACAGCGTTCAGCCCAACCATCGCATGGCCCGTGGCCTTGGATGCGGAATAGAGCGCCACGCCGAGAGTGATGAGGGCCGCAATACCGAGAGTTTTGGAGTCCGCACTCAGCACTTCACGCAACTCGTCACGGATGATACCGCCAGCGTCCTGCGGCAGAACTTGCGTCAGAAGCTGTGAGTTTTCCGCAAGCACGCCAGGGGACAGTGCCATGCCCGCCAGGGCGGCCCCGGCAGTGATGGCGGGGAACAGCGACAGCAGCGCGTAAAAGGCAATGCCCGCCGCCAGCAGGCCCGCGTTGGCATCGTTTTGCCGCGCCCAGACGCGGCGCAGCAGGCCGGCGGCTCCGGTGGCCGGGGCAGCGTCTGCCGGTTCGCGTGTATCCTGCATGGTCATTGGCATCCTCCTGCGCCGAGGGTTCACAAACTCAACGCACGGGAAGGGGATGTGGTTCCCGTCAAGTTCAAGTGCTGCCTTCGGTCAGCAGCTCGCCTGCCGGTAGCGGCAGATGATCTCCAGGAAGAGGCAAGCAGAATGAAGGCGGTCTCCGTAACGTCAGCGTGTCCCCCTTCGAAGCTGGGCATGACCTTCTTGCATGATGCCGGAATGCATTATTCGCTGATCATCTGCATTACAGCATCCAGGTGCGATGTCTTGAACGGGCGGGTGAGCATGGGCAGGGACTGCAGTTCCGGTTCCTTGGTGTCCCCATTTACCAGGATGACTGACCAGTTCTTTGACAGAGCGGTGAACAACCAGTCACGCGCCGCCGGATCACTGAGTGGGAAGGCAAAGAACACCAGCCGGGGCGGCGGCAGGCTGTCATCGAAAAATGCGGAACTATGTTCAATTTTGGTTTCGCTCAAGATGTTATCCAGACCGCGGCGCATCAGATAGTCGCTTATGTCCAGCGCTTCAAAAGCGTTCTTTGTCAGGATCAGTACCGGCGCATCTGCGCCGCGAGTTTCAGTACCCATAAGGCCTCCATTCACTTGTGGAGGAGCCATGGCATCGCGTCGGGTAGGTCGCATTAAACTATGACATATGGTGTTTCGAAAAATGCCGTCAAAGTGTTTTCTGCCCGGTCTCTGCTGCGGGAAGGCGAACTCGAATGCGGACAATGGGGTTGTCACCCAACGTGTTGATAAATAACGATTGCAGTGAAGTGTTCCGGGGTGGCGCGTTCAGAAGTTGAAGGTCTTCCGTGAAAGCGTCGGCCACAGCGACGGGTAAAGCCAATTGTCACAGGACACTTTACTCCAGTGGGTGGCCGTCAGGGTGTGTGTCCCCTTGGCCTGCGCGGGTTTCGGGACGTCTTATGGCGGATTTGCAACGTGTCCAAAGCTGAACGGCGCGGTTGCTTCCAGGCGTGTTCAAGCCAGAGGGACTGCTTTATGGATTTTGTATGAAGATCATCCTGTTCGCCAGTCGTTCAGCTTCTTGCCAGCGGAACGCTTGCAGCAGCCGGATACTGAGAACGCACTGCTCCGGCAGGCGGATCGTTTTCAGCACAACAGTGCGGACCTGCCGCAGTGATTGCAGCCGCGTAGTGCAACTGCGATGGAATCGATCGGGAGGATGCGAATTTGAATCGTAGAAAAATTTGTACCGGGCGGCACCGGGGAGGCATCCTGTCGCCTGGCCCTGGACTGAAGGCGCTTTTAGTTTGCGTGGTTGTATCGGCTGCACTCTGCCTGGGCACGGGCAACTGCCAGGCACAGACCGCTGCTGACCCGGTTCAGACCGACGGACTGATCGAAGTGGGTGATGCGGCCGTTCGCGATAGTGAGATTCTGAGCAGGATCGAAAAGCTGCTCGCTGAGATTAACGGCTATGGGGCCGTGACAGTGTCGGTTTCAGAAGGTGTTGTCCGTATCACCGGCCAGGTGATCGACAATGCGGCACAAGACAGGCTGACGCAGATCGTCAACCGCGTGGCCGGTGTGGTGGCAATTGAGAATGAAACCGAAATCAGCGGCACGCTCGAAGAGAGGCTGGCACCCGCGGTAGACCGGATTGCCGCACGCACGCGGAACCTGCTGGCGAACGGGCCGATCTTTCTGGTCGCGGTGACGGCCTTCTTGCTGGTGGCGGCGGGAGGCTGGCTGCTGACGACGCGGATCGGCATCTGGACCCGGCTGGCGCCCAACCCCTTCATCGCGGATGTCTACCGGGCGGTGGCGCGCATTATGTTCATCGTGACGGGATTGGTTCTGGCGCTGGATATCATGAACGCAACTGCGCTGATTGGTGCCGTGCTGGGGGCGGCGGGGGTGGTTGGCCTGGCGCTTGGCTTTGCGGTGCGTGACACAGTGGAGAACTTCATTGCCTCCATTCTGCTCAGCCTGCGCCAGCCGTTCAGGCCCAATGATTACGTGGACATTCAGGGCGATCAGGGAACGGTGGCGCGGCTGACTTCGCGGGCAACCATTCTGATCTCCCCTGAGGGCAACCATATCCGAATTCCAAATGCCACTGTCTTTAAAGGGCGCATTGTGAATTTCACCCGCGATCCCAATCGCCGTTTCGGCTTTGATCTGGGTGTGGATGCCGACGCTGATCTGGCAGCTGCATTGTCCACTGCAGTTGCCGCACTTGAGGCGCAGCCATTTGTGCTGGAAGATCCGGAAGTTGGCGCCTGGATCAGCGAAGTCGGGGATTCCAACGTGATCCTGACCTTCACCGGCTGGGTAGACCAGACCCGAGTGGATTTCGCAAAGGCGCGCGGAGAGGCGATCCGGGCAGCCAAAATGGCGCTGGAAGGCGCGGGCTTCGGCCTGCCCGAGCCAATCTACCGGGTTCGCCTGGACGGGGCGCAGGACGCTGCTGCTGCCCCGGGGGAGCGCACTGCCACCCGGCGGGCGCTACCGGTGGCCAGCAGCGCCGATTTGCCCGAGGCCGCCGACCCGGCGCGGGCGGAACCGGCCGTGACCGGGGCCGCAGAGCGGGAGCGTGAAGGGCTGGATGGCGGGGAGAACCTGCTGGATGCGCAGCAGCGTGCCGAGTGAAGGCCGGCTGCCGCCCGCACCCGGCGGTGCAGGCATGTTTCTCTCACATGATCTTGTGCAGCGGATCCTCAATCTTCTGTGCGGGCAGTCTGTGGCGTGGATCGAGCATAACCCCCAGCCACAGCAGAAGCGGCAGCGCCACGAAAGCACCGATGGGGCCCCATAGCCACAGGCCGAATACAATTGCCAGAAAGACCAGCAGCGGGTTCACTGCCAGTCGGTTGCCGACCAGCAATGGCGTGACGATATTCGCCTCGGTCAGGTTAATGAGAAGGAACAGCACAGGCGGCGCCACGGCAAGGGCACCGTTGAATTGCAGTGCGCCGGCAATACCAAGCCCCAGGATCATCAGCAGCGGGCCAAGGTAAAGAACGTAGTTCAGCAAGGCTGCCGCAAGCCCCCAGAGCACGGCGTATTCCAGACCTAGAGCCAGGAAAAAGCCTGCAGTCACCACGCCAAGACCTGCATTCACCACGGTGATGGCGGCAAAATAGCGGGCCACGGCCTTGTCGGCATGCTTGAGCCGGCCGTACAGCGGGCCAGTGAGGCGGTAAAGATCGTCCCGGGTCAGCGTGAAGAAAAACAGCGTGCCCACGAAGATGAACACCTGAGAAAGAAAGCTGGGCGCCAGCCACAGGGCATCCCCCACGGAGGGGATGGCGGTCTGGGGCTCCATCGTTTCAGCGCCGACGGTGCTTTCAATTTCCTCGCTGATGGTCTCTATCCCGCGCAGCAAGGAGGAGGCCTTGTCGATCAGTGAGGACATGACCGCCTTGATGCGCGGCAGCTCCTCGATCAGGGCATTCACGATCGGCTCGATCAGCAGTAGGGCGGTGGCTACAAACAGTGTGCAGGCAAGCAACAGGGACAAGGCAATCACCAGCCGCGGGACGCCAAAGCGTGCCAGCTTGTCTGCAAGCGGCGACACAACGATGCCCAGCACCAGAGCAAAGCTCATCGGTGCCAGGATCTGCTGTGCAAGCTGCAGTGCCGCTGTGATGCTGATGATCGTAAGGATCATCAGCATCACCCGGACCCCCCGGCCGCTAAGTGTGGTTTTCAGATATCCTGGCATTGCCGTCAGCCGGAAGCCGCGTCCGGTGCCGGGCCGGTTTCTGCCGGATCGAGACTTGCGCTGGCGGTGCGGTGCAGCTTGTCCATTTCTTCGCGCAGGGCCGCCTCGGCTTTGGCGGCCAGTGCATCACGGCGCGCGCCGAGCAGTTCGTCCTCCCGGCGGGTAGAGGGCAGCAGGGCACCGATCAGCGCGCCCAGGCCGAGGGCAATGGCTCCGGCAGCCAGCG
>NZ_LUKH01000056.1:0-13789 GCF_001593695.1 Leisingera sp. F5
TGAAAAGAGAAGGCTGGGAAGTGAACGCCAAGCGGATCTACCGGCTATATACTGAGAAAGGCTTGCAGATCCGGAATAAAGCAAGGTTGCTGCAAAGCTCCGGGAGGACCGCAGGGCTGCTGCTTCTCCGAATGATGCCTGGGCAATGGACTTCCTGTCGGACCAGCTGTTTGACGGCCGGAAAATCCGGATCCTGACCATTGTGGACACGTATTCGAAAGTGTCGCCTGCCATTGACGTGCGGCCGCGGTACACAGGCGCAGATGTTGTCCGGACATTGGAACACGTCACGCAGACATACGGCCGCCCCGGATCGATCCGTGTCGATCAGGGCCCGGAGTTCATCTCGAAAGATTTAGATCTCTGGGCTTATCTGAACGGTGTCGCCCTGGGCTTCAGCCGCCCCGGGAAGCCCACTGACAACGCCTTTGCGGAGGCATTCAATGGAAAGGTGCGAGCAGAGTGCATTGACCAGAATTGGTTCTTGCCGGTCAAAGATGCCAGGCCAAAATGTGAAGCGTACCGCCACGAGTACAATAATGAACGGCCGCACAGTTCAATCGGCAATATGACACCGTCAGAGTTCATGAAATCCATTGGGGCTACCTGCCCCCCAATGAATTAGAAAACGGCAAACCGCTCAGGCCAGCGGTCCAGCGTTGGGGGCAAGCCCAGTTCAGCTGACAGATCTTAATCTGCCTGGCCGCCGAAGGAGAGATCAGGGCACCCGCAAACATCACGCGCAAGAAGCGCATATTTGCCTGTGCTGAGGAGACCGGAAACGCCGCCAAGGCCTGCCGGCACTTCGGCATCAGCTTCTCCTGGGTGCTCAAGCCTGCACCGGCCTGCCTCAAAATGAAGGCGGCCCGCCATTCGCCGAACGGTGGTTTCCGCATCCAGTTTCTGCGCGTTACCTGCCTGGCATTTTCTGGAAAATTCCTCACTTCAGCTGGTCCGGGCTCCGGGACGCAGGCCATCGGCAAGAACAAAAAACGTGCCGCTCCGCGCCATCGCCCCATGTTGCTAATGAGGTTTAAGGGATTTTACAGTGCGGAGACCGCAATCGGGCCGGACGCTGTAGTGCAAGTGGTGAAAGTCGGTGAAAAACATCTCGGGGTATTGGGACCAAAACGTTTCGAACTGGAAAGTGGCCAATCATCTGCAGATTGGGACGCAGGCCTTCTTTGAGGAGGTTGAGCGCTATCGCTTCGAGAAACTTGACTATTTGCCTGCCGCGGCGGGGTTTGAGCGCTATTGCGGCCGGAAAGTGCTGGATATCGGGTGCGGCCTTGGAACCGATACATCGCGCTTTGCGTCCTATGGCGCCGATGTCACCGGCATAGATATCTCACCGCAGGCAATTGCATTGGCAAAAGAAAACTTCGGATGGCGGAGGGTTCCGGGGCAGCTCCTGATCATGAACGGTGAAACGCTGGATCTGCCAAGCAATGAATTCGATTTCGTGTACTGCCACACGGTGCTGCATTTCACGCCGTCGCCCGGGAAAATGGTGCGCGAGATTCACCGGGTTCTGAAACCTGGCGGCACAGCGCTCCTCATGGCAATCAACAGGCGCTCGTGGCTGTATTTCCTGCACCGCATTGCCGGTGTGAAAATCGACTACATGGATGCGCCGGTCTTTCACAAAATGGACCTGAAAGATTTCACGGAACTGACCGCCCCATTTCCTGATAAAGAAATAAAACTATACCGTTTTCCAAAAAGAACCGAGGTGCATAAAGGCTGGAAGGCCGCCGTCTATAACACTCTTTTTGTCGACCTGTTTCACGCTCTTCCAGCGCGCATGACCCGGAATACCGGGTATCACATGCTGGCCTTTGTGCGGAAAACGGACAGCGTTGGGTAATCTATGAGGCGCGACTTATCCCTCTTGCAGAACCGCCGTTTTGATGTGGTGGTGGTCGGCGGCGGCATACAGGGGGCCTGTGTGGCACGGGATGCTGCTTTGCGAGGCCTGAGTGCCGCGCTGATCGAACAGGCGGATTTTTGCAGCGCGACCAGCCATAATTCCTTGAAGACCATTCACGGCGGCATCCGCTACCTCCAGCATTTGAACTTCAGGCGCGCCATTGACTCCATCCGCGAGCAGCAGATTTTCCTGAGGACCGCCCCGCATCTTGTTCAGCCTTTGAATTTCCTGATGCCCGCCTACGGATACGGCATGAGGGGGCCGCTGGCACTGGGGGCCGGGATCGGCCTTTTCGAACTGCTGAACGCGCTTGTGTCGCTCCGGGACGGCAACAGGCCGGGGTGGCCGAAGGGCAGGCTGATGCGGGCCGCCGCCTGCCGGGCGCTTGCCCCCGGCATTGACCGGCACGGCCTGAGCGGCGGCGCGGTATGGGCCGACGCTCAGGTTGGTTTTGCTGACAAGGCTGTTCTGCAGATCCTGCAGCAGGCGGTGGATCACGGGGCTTGCGCCGCCAACCGCGTGCAGGCTGAGCAACTGTGTTTCAGCGCGCCGGACTCCGGTTCCGTTTGCGGCCTCAAGGCGACAGACATGCGCACGGGCCACCGGTTCGAAATACAGGCGCGGGCCGTGGTCAATGCCACAGGGCCCTGGGCCGCGGATTGGATCAAACAGGCCGGAGGCGCCAGGCTGTCGCTGAAGGTTGGACTGGTTAAGAGCATGAACCTTGTCACCAGCAAACCCGCATTGCCCTATGCCCTTGCCGTAAAGAGCGCCCGCGCCTCCGATTCCCGGATCGACAGGGCCAAACGGATGTTCTTCGTGGTGCCCTGGCAGGGCAAGGCGGTTATCGGAACAACCCATTTCACATACCGCGGCAGCTCCAGCGGCATGGAAACCGACCCGGAGGAAATCGCCGCATTTGTCGATGAATTCAATACCGCCTGCCCGGCGATGGGCCTGACGCTTGACGACATCCTGTATTGCTACCAGGGGCTTACCCCGGGCGACGGCAAGGCGGCCGAAGACGGTGCGAAACTGCATGAAAGCAAGATTGTCGATCATGCCGCCACGGATGGTATCGGCGGAATGTTCAGCATCGTCAGTATCAAATGGACAACCGCCCGGCTGACCGCGGAACAAACCGTTGACCGGCTGCTGCGCCAATGGAATGAGCGCCGCAGCTGCCGGACACGTCAGACATCTCTCCCGGATTATCCGGACATGCCGCATGACACATGCGGATTGTCCCACGCGCAGCTGCGCGGTTTCGTGGCGGCGCATATCGAACACACCCAGGCATTCCGTTTCAGCGACATCGTCTTGCGCAGAACAAACGATCTCGTGCTGGGCAGAATGAGCGCGAAACAGTTTACTGTGATTCTGCAAACGCTGGCGGATCATTTCGATTGGCCGGCCGAACGGCGGCGCGAAGAGGCGCAGCAGGTCTTGGACCGCCTGTCCTCTTCGGCCTTCAAAAGAACATTGATCAACGGGTTGGAGACGGTGCGATTATGAGTATTGGCAGGGGCGATATTGTATTGGTTACCGGCGCGACCGGGTTCACCGGCAAGCATCTGGTCAGGGCATTATGCGCCACCGGCGCCACAGTGCGCGCGATTGTCCGCAAATCCTCGCAACGCGATGGCATCAAGGATCTGCCGGTCGAGATCTTTCAGGGCGATGTGTTTGATGCGGATACCGCAGTCCGCGCCGCTGAGGGCGCGCATTATGTCTTCCATGTCGCAGCGGCATACCGGGAAGCCCGGATCAGCGACGATGTCTACTGGAAAGTGCATGTGCAAAGCACGCAGCATCTGGCCAGAGCGGCGATGCGGAATCCCGGCTTCAAGCGGTTTGTCCACGTGTCAACCATCGGCGTTCACGGCCATATAGAAAATCCGCCCGCAAACGAAGACTGCCGCTTTGCGCCCGGGGATCTGTATCAGGATACCAAAGTCGAAGCGGAACTGTGGATCAGGGATTTCGCGCAGACCGAAGGATTGCCGCTCACGGTGGTCCGGCCCGCCGCCATCTACGGCCCCGGAGACCGCCGATTGCTGAAGGTCTTCAAGATGGCAACGAAACCGGTGGTGCCGATCCTGGGATACGGGTGCAAGGGATTGTACCACCTGATCCATGTGACCGATCTGGTGCGGTTCATGATCCTGTCGGCAACCCATGAGAGGACCCTCGGCGAGGTCTATATCTGCGGTGCCCGGGATCCCATCAGCATCGAGCAGATGATCCGCGTCATTGCCGGGAATCTGCAAACGGCGCCCAAGATCCTGCGCTTGCCCGTCACCCCGTTTTTCATCGCCGGCGATCTGTGCGAATGGATTTGCAAGCCTCTGGGCATCGAGCCGCCGATTTACCGGCGGCGTGTCGCCTTTTTCACCAAGGACCGCGCGTTTGATACGTCGAAACTGCGGCAGCATACCGGGTATGAGTATCTTCACACCAACGAAAGCGGGCTTGCGGACACCGCGAACTGGTATGTCAAAGAGGGGTGGCTCTGATGGGGGGCCGGCAGACAGGGGCGCGCGCGGATATGCTTGTCGTGGCGCCGCACCCGTTCTTCACGCCCCGCGGCACCCCGTTCAGCGTCTATTACCGAACGCTCGTTCTTGCCCAGGAAGGCGTCAGGATCGATCTGCTGACCTACCATCCCGGACAGGATGTGGAGATTCCGGGCGTCCGTATCGTGCGGATCCCGCGCATTGCGGTTCTCGAACCTGTGCCGGTCGGCCCGTCCGTCAAGAAGCTGTTTCTGGACGTTTTTGTTCTGATCTGGACCATCGGGATGCTCATCCGGCACCGCTACGGGCTGGTGCATGCCCATGAGGAAGCGGTGTTCTGGTGCCGCGCCCTGAAGCCCGTCTTCCGGTTCCGCCTGATCTACGACATGCATTCCAGCCTGCCCCAGCAGCTGGAGAATTTCGGGTTTACAAAATCAAAGATACTGATCGGGATCTTCCGCTTTCTGGAAGACAGCTGCCTGAAGGCGGCTGATGCGGTGATCACGATCTGCCCGGACCTGCGGGACTATGCGCTGCAGCAGGGCGTCCGGAAGGAAAAGCATTTTCTGATCGAGAACTCGATCTTCGACGATGTCAGGCTGGCGGCGTCCCCCAGTGCGCCCGCGGCCGTGGATCCGGACGCGGAGGAGGTCGTGTTTTCCGCACAGAATCCGACGATGGTCTATGCCGGAACATTTGAAAAATACCAGGGCATCGACCGCGTCATCAAGGCGTTTGCCCTGGTCACCGGCCAGTATCCGGCCGCCCGGCTGGTGCTGGCCGGCGGCACCCCGGAGCAGGTTGCGGCCATGAAGGCGGTGGCGGCCGGCGCAGGCTTGTCCGGTCAATGCGTGTTCACGGGCCGGGTTTCGAAAAAGGCGGCGCTGCGGCTGAACCGGGAGGCGGATGTGCTGCTGTCCCCCCGCATTGATGGCACCAACACCCCGTTGAAAGTCTACGAACAGCTGGCAAGCGGAAAGCCTTTGATTGCGACCAGGATCTGGTCGCACACCCAGGTGCTGGATGATGAGTGCTGTTTTCTGACCGCGCCGTCACCGGACTCGATTGCTGACGGCATGCGCGACGTGCTGAGCAACCCGGAGGAGGCCAAGCGGCGGGCGGAGAATGCACGCAAGCTCTATGACCGGGCGTATGCCCGCCCGATCTATGAGGCCAAAATACGGGCGCTGCTGGCGGAAGTCGGCTTTAAGGGCGCCGGACCCGCGCGCTGCGCTCCGGGAAAGAGCCGGACAGGGCCGGCCTCCTCCGGTCCGGTTTGAGGGCTGACGGCCATACAGTCCGGCCTGCGGCCCGCCGGTTTCGCCTTCGGAAGCCGGCATGGCCCTGCCTCAGCGCAAGGGCAATCTGTCCGCCGCTCATTCCCTTAACTCAGACCGGGTTCAGCGGCTGCTTTCGCATTTCTTGTTGCACTGGCGTCAGCGCGGGCGATGAATTAATCTCAAGGGCAGGTTCGACGGACCGGACTGCTCGGATCACTTGCTAAGGCGGGAATTTCAGTGGGGCGACACATTCATGGCAACCGTCAGTCTCAAGCATCGGACAGCGCATTAAATAAGTACCTCAAGCGTGTCGTCGGCAGCCGCCGCAAAACCGATCTGCTGAAATACGAGCTCATCACAATGCTGCTCACGAATTTTCCTGGCGCCGCCGGACTGATCCTGCGGCAAAAAATCTACCCCCTCCTTGTCGGCCATTACGGCAAAGGCACCGCGGTTTCGCGCGGCGTCACCCTGCGCTGCCCGAACCGCCTGTCTCTGGGGGCCGGCAGCATGATTGATGACGGCGTGTTTTTTGACATCAAAAGCGACGCGGCCGCAGTGACGCTGGGGGCCCGGAGCCAGATTATGCACGGAGCGCATTTCGAGACCGGATACAGCGGGCATATCACCCTGGGGGATGATTGCTACGTTGGCGCCTTCGCCATCCTGAATGGCTATGGCGGGCTGGAGATCGGCAACAACGCCCTGATCGCCGGGCATTGCCATATCGTGTCCGGAAATCACTGCTTTGCGGACCTGTCGCAGCCTATGAACAGTCAAGGCATCGCCGGCCAGGGCATTATCATCGAGGACGATGTCTGGCTGGGTGCCGGGGTCAAGGTTCTGGACGGCATACGCATCGGGCGCGGAAGCATTGTCTCGGCCGGTGCCGTGGTGACCCGCGACGTGCCCCCCTGCAGCATCATGGGCGGGGTTCCGGCCAAACTGATCAGGCAGCGGAGGCAGGAGCGTGGCTGACATCCCCAAGACAGCCGGGAGCCGCTGGCGCCGGATCACGGCTCTCGCGCTCAAAGCCTCGGTCAGCGCCGGCCTGCTGGCCTATCTGCTCTATGTTCAGGTCGACAATGCCGATGACATCTGGAGCGCTATAGGACAGGCTGATCCGCTGCTGCTGCTTTTGGCTTTCTCGTTGAATGCCATCGGCTATCTGCTGTGTTCCTGGCGCTGGCAAATCCTGCTCAAAGCGCAAGGATTCCGGGTTCCCCTCATAGAACTCATCCGCGCCTATACGATCGGCATCTTCTTCAATTCCTTCCTGCCAGGGCTGATGAGCGGCGATTTCATGCGCGCGTTGGATATCTCCGACCGTGTCAGCTCCTATACCCGCTCCTTCCTGATCCTCTTCGTTGAGCGCCTGACCGGCATGTTCGGTTTGCTTGTGCTCGCCGTCTTCGCTTTGCCGCTGGCCGGCTGGAACATTATCGGCCAGACCGGCGTGATCTGGGTGCTTGCCGCCATCGCTGCTTTGCTGCTGGCAGCCGGCCTGATCCTTAAGGCAATGCCGCACAGCCAAAGCCGCCTGCGGCATATTCCCGGAATCCGCAAACTGGGCGGGATCGCTCACAACATGTCCGAAACCTCAAAGGGCTTCGCCTCCCGGATGACGGCTGTCTACGGCTGTATGGCGATCTCGATTGTGTTTCAGGCCAATGTCGTGCTGCATTTCTATCTGATCGGCCTGGCGGTCGGGATCGACCTGCCGCTGCAGGTCTATTTCGGGATCATCCCGGTGTCACTCTTCGTGATGATGATCCCCGCTTCGATTAATGGCATCGGCATCCGCGAACAGATTTTCGTCTACCTGTTCGGCGCCTTCGGGACCGATGCGGCTGCGGCCATCTCACTGGCTTGGCTCGCCCTGGCGATGGTGCTGCTTCAGGCTGTGGCCGGGGGAGTGCTGTTTGCGCTTCGCAAACGGCGCCGCGCCGCGGCGCCTGGGGAGACTGCGGCCTCAAAACCGTCCCCCCCCGGCTGAACGAAACCCGGCAGCCTGCATAGCGCCCGGACGGAAACGGGGCGGGGCCAAAATCCAGATATCCCCGACAATCAAACCGGGCCGCTCAGGCCGGGTTGATCAACTTGGCATTGACAAAAAAAAATGCGCGTTAGTTCTACAATGGTGTCTGCCTGGACCGGAATACCGGTTCAGGCGGTTCATAATGGGGAATAGCTAATCACCGGGGGGGGTAGACTGAGCCTTTTGAGGCTGGGGGATTTTCAGGTTTCACTTAGCGCAGCCGCTTTGTTTCATAGCGGTTCAGCGCGTGTATTTCGCAGGTGATCCCTGTTTCTGCAGCCGGAGATTCAGCTCCTCCCCCAGCTATTCCGTGTAACGAGTTACGCTTTAGCGGGGGATAGCAAAAGTGACCTATAATTACCGGAACTACGAGTGGACGGCGATCACCGAAGCAGATCTGTTGGATCAAGGGGGAAATGGCACGGGGATCGGCTGCGGTGATAAATTCACCATGCCTGAAAGCGCCACAGTCTGCCTGTCGACGAAAGACAACGATTACTTTTTGTCAGGCGACTACTACAACAACGAAAATGCGGACGACGGCAGCGGGCAAAAAGCCTATGTCGACGGGCAACCCGCCGGCGGCCAAATGTACGCCGAAAGCTATCACGTCCTGAAGGGGTCGGATGGCAATACATACTACATGATCGAAATCGAGATCGAAGGCCATGATGCCCCCGGGGCGGGGGAAGACTATTTCACGTTCTACAACAATGTTCCTCCGGCAGGGGTTGAGCTGACCGTGGTCAAAACCTGCAACGTCAAAGGCAATTGGGTTGATTACAAATGCCTTGGCGCCGGTGACAAAAACGAAACCGGGTCTATTTCCGGCACCGTTTTTTGCGATCAGGATTGCGACGGCATCAACGGGGAAATCACCGTTATTCCAGGCTGCGACTACACCATCGAAGCTGAAAGCATGTCCAAGCACGGCTTTAAGGCCGTCAGCGGCAGCCAGGCTTCAGGCGGCGAGCTTGTCAAACTGTACTGCGCTGGCGGTTATGGCACTCTTTGCACCGAGTTCGGCGGCAAGGCCGGCGTCTATGACGTGACCATCCGGGTTCAGGACGAAAACGACGGCCAAAGCATCATCAAACTGCAAGTGAACGGCCAGACTGTCGAGGCCATCCGTCTCGACGGCGACACGGATGGCGGCGGGTCGAACAACGGCGGCTTCTCGGAATATGTGATCAAGGATGTCTCCCTTCAAAGCGGCGACAGCGTGAAGATCAAGGCCAAGGGCGACGGCTACGAATATGTCCGCATCGACAACATAATCCTTGAAGGCCAGGACCGGCAGGAAACTGTATCCGAGCCGGTCAAAGAAGGGGTGACAGTCAAACTCCTGGATCTCGGCGGCAATGTGGTTGCCACGACCACCACAGATGCAGACGGGAACTATGCGTTTGAGGATGTCCCGGCCGGGGATTACAAGATCATGGGGGTTGCACCTGACGGAACCGAATTCACTATTCAGGATGCCGGCTCTGACGATACAATCGATTCAGACGTTGATGAAAATGGCATGTCCGGCGTGGTCACTGTCGGCGCAGGCACAGAAACCGATATCGATCTGGGCCTTTGCGACAAACCCGAGCCGGGTTCCCTGTCCGGCCGTTACTTCTGCGACACGGATGATGACAATCAGGATAACAACAACGGCGACGAACCCGGCATCCAGGGCGTCCTCGTCATGCTGCTGGATGCAAGCGGGGATCCAACCGGCGCAACAACAGTCACGGGCCCGAACGGAGAATACTCTTTCACCGATCTGCAAGCCGGGACCTATGGTGTCAAATTCACCGACCCGGACGGGGTTCTGGACGGGAAAACCCTGATCACCCCGAATGTCGGCGATGATGCATCCGACAGTGATGCAATCGGCGACGCTGTGATGTCCACGATCATGGACATTCAGGTTGAGGCCGGTCAGGACACCCCCGACAATGACGCCGGCGCCCGTAATGCCGATCCGATGACCGCTGAACTGGGCGACACCGTATGGCTGGACGTGTTCGGCGACGGCATTCTGAACGACGAAGCCTTTGATCCGTTCTTTACCGGCCGGGAACAGGGGGTCCAGGGGGTGATTGTGCACCTGCTGGCCGCAGACGGCACCCTGCTGGACCAGCAGACCACAGATGAGAACGGCAACTACCTGTTCACCGGTCTTGCGGCGGGCGATTACAAGGTCGGGTTCATCCTGCCCGAGGGCTTTGCGTTCACCTCGGCCAACCAGGGCGGCGACGATGCCCGGGATTCCGATGCGGTGACCATGCCGGGCGATCCGGACTTTGCGATGACGCAGGTTGTTTCCCTGGCTGCGGGCGAATCCAACCTGACGCTCGATGCCGGTCTGCTGCAATGCGGCCTGATCGAAGGCACCAGCCAGGCCGATCAAAACTCGCCTGTTGGTGGTTTCGATCTGCTGGTGGGCTGCGAGGCCGATGATTTGATCATCGGATTCTCGGGCGAAGACACGCTGATCGGCAATGACGGCAATGACACCCTGAACGGCGACAGCTATGACGACCTGCTGGAAGGCGGCGATGGCGAAGACGATCTGAATGGCGGATCGGAAAACGACATCCTCATCGGCGGTGCCGGAAACGACGACATCAATGGTGATGGCGAGGTCGACACCGCGGTCTTCGGCGGCAACTATGCTGATGCGGCGATCGAGATCGTGGATCTGTTCACCGGTGAGCTGACGGTCACCTCCGTCGATGGTGTGGACCAGGTGCGCAACGTTGAATTCCTGCAGTTCGACGATGTCACGGTCGCGGTCGAGGCGCTCCTGCCCGGCGGCACCAGCGATAAGGTTGCCGCCCCGGCGCCCGGCGGTTCGGTCAATATCGACGTTCTGGCCAACGACATTGAGCTGTCCGAGGGCACGCTGTCGGTGGCGCAGGTCAATGATGGCGGGTTCGGCTCCGTTGTGATCGAGGCCGATGGCACCGTGACCTACACGGCAGGCGCGGGTTTCAATGGCTTCGACTTCTTCAACTACACGGTGACCAACGGCGTCGGGTTCGTCAGAACTGTCGAGGTCCAGATCGGCGAGGTGCCGACGCTCGATCCCGCCGATCCCGATGTGACCGTTCTGGTCGAGGCACCGGGTGAAAATGGTGTCGAGTATACAAGCATCATCCCGGGTGGTGAGGACATTCTCGGCACGCGTGGCGATGACGTCATCAGCAGCGGGGGAGGTGACGATGTCATCGATGGCGGCCGCGGCAACGACAATATCCGCGGTACAGTAGGTTACGATACGCTGATCGGCGGCGAAGGTGATGACAACATCAATGGGGACGGTCGGGGGGATGTCGCCCTGGGTGGAATCGGCGATGACGCCCTGGCCGGTCAATTTGGCGATGACGTTCTGTTCGGCGGCTCTGGCAGGGACTTCGGTGCCGGCTTGCAGGGGTCGGACTATGTCTCGGGCGGCACTGGCAATGACTGGTTCCTCAGCCCCAATGACGGGGCCGATACCATCCTGGGCGGTGCCGGCGATGACGAGTTCGTCTGGTCCGAAGCGGCCGACGCCGGCGAACGCGATTTCCTCGACGGGGAAAGCGGTGTCGACACGCTCGAGATTTCGCTGAACGGTGCAGATGCGCTTGCGGTTCAAGCTGAAATCGACGCCTATCTGGCAATTGTCAATGCCAACGCCCCGGCACCGGGAAGCATCAATGACAGCAGTGTTCTGACTGATACCTTCAGCTTCACGACCATCGATCTGGACATCCGCAATATCGAAGATGTGCAGCTCGTCTAAGCCACAGAAAGGGCTCTTTAAGAGCCCTTTGAGCTACTCCCCATCCTTTGGACAGTATCCGGCGTAACTTAAGCTACTTTCTGCTCCTGCTGATCTGGTTTGGTTTCTTCTTTTCTCAGCATTGCCCAAATTGACCGGGCCATCTTGTTGGCCAGAGCAATAGCGACCAGCATTCGAGGTTTCCGCTCCAGCATTCTGGCGAGCCAAGCATCCTTTGCTGCGCCGTGCCGCAAGGCCTCTCGAACCACCGCCATTGCCCCAATGATCAATAGCTTTCGAATGTCGCGCTGACCTGTCTTCGATGTTCGTCCCAGCCGTGATTTTCCGCCAGAGGAATGCTGCCGCGGCACGAGGCCAACCCACGCAGAGAAATCACGCCCGCATCTAAAGCCTGACATGTCGGGAGCGAAGGCCTCAATCGCCAGCGCCGTTACCGGCCCAACACCTAGTGCGGTCTGCAGACGCCTCGATGTCTTCGATGACTTTGAGGCCGCCCGCATTTTTTCCTCGAGCCTGGCAATATGGGTGTCTAGAGTGACCACCTGTTCGAGATATTGATGCCCCAATTCAGGTACCAGCTCTGGCATGCCGGCGTCATCGCAGGCCAATGCTTCAGCCAGGGCCTTGAGATGCACACGTCCCTTTGGCGCGATTACACCGAATTCGGCCTTCCTCTCGGGCATGTAAACATGCCCTGACGGCCAAGGGGTGCCCGCGCAATGCATTGATCACCTGCGTGCGCTGGCCAACCAGCATTTGCCGTGTCCGGAAGAGCATCGCACGCGTCTGATGATCTTCGCTCTTCACGGCGACAGACCGCATCGCCGGACGGAACGCCGCCTCAGTAATTGCCTCAGCATCGGCTGCGTCATTCTTCCGGCGCTTCACAAAGGGTTTCACGTATATGAGCGCGATGAGCTTAACATTATGGCCCAGTTCAGAAATTTGATGCCCCAAATTATGCGCCGTAGCGCAAGCCTCCATCGCAACCACACATCGAGAATGTTGGGCAAAAAATTGAGGAACTGCGCCCGGTTCACTTTTTTGCGAAAAGCAACTGAGCCATCGTGCGCAAGCACCATGGAGCTGGAACACGTTCTTTGCCAGATCGACGCCTATAATGCTAACTTCAGTCATGGATGCTCCTCCTTCGAAGTGACATTCTGCAGAACATCACTTTGGCACACTGCGATGCCGTCAGGCGGGGGCATCCACGCCATCACTAACTTTCAATCCCGGTGATGTCTATCAGGAGACGAAGCTTGAAGGCGAGCTTCTGGCGGCCGAGGCCATCAAGTCTGGCCTTCCGGGCGCGGTCTTTCGCCCGGTGGGCATCTACGGTCCCGGCGACACGCGCTTCCTGAAACTATTCCGCGCCATCCACCGCCGCCGCTTCATCATGTTTGGCAAGGGCGAAGTCCTGTATCACCTGACTTACATATCCGATCTGGTGGATGGGATCATCCTGCTGGGGACCCATAAAAACGCTCTTGGCGAAACGTTCATCCTGGCCGGTGAACGCTACTACACGCTGAAGGACCTTGTGGGCATGGTAGGCAAGGCGGTCGGTGTGGCGCCTCGGCGCGGGAGGATTCCTATCTCGATGCTGCTGGCGGCGGCACATCTGTCGGAGGCGATTGCGCGTCCGCTTCGGATTGACGCCCCGTTGCAAGTGCGGCAGTGCGATTTCTTTACCAAGGACCGCGCCTTCGACATTTCAAAGGCACGTGAGCTTCTGGGGTACAACCCGACCGTCGAACTGCCTGACGGCTTGGGCCGTACCGCGAAATGGTATCTGAACGAGGGCTTGCTCGGCTGAACCGGCTTTGATGATGTGACCGCCCCTCAGCTGCGGCTCCCGATCTGACGGGCGGGAACGCCCGCAACGATGGCATTTTCCGCCACGTCCTTGGCCACCACGGAACCGGCACCGATGATTGCGCCATTGCCGATGCGAACCCCATCGAGCACGCGCGCTCCGGCGCCTATCCAGACATCGTCGCCGATGACCACCGGGCCTTTGGTAATCAGTCCCTGAGTGACCATTGGCCCGGCGCCGAGAGCGGTCTTGTACCGGCCACCGCCAAAGTAGCACTGCCCCGCGATGATCGCGTCATCGCCGATCTCGATGCCGGAGACCGCACTCAGGTAGCACTGGCTGCCGATCGATCCGTTTGCCCCTATGCGCAGGTAACCGCTTTTGATCCCAAGGCAGGTATCGCGGGCGATCAAAGTCCGCGGTCCGAT
>NZ_LUKH01000057.1:0-13626 GCF_001593695.1 Leisingera sp. F5
CCAGCACCGTCGCCGAACCGAACCCACCGCGCGTCCAGCAGGTCAGCGCCTCGGCCACGTCGAGGAACTTCTTGCTCAGCCCGGTGCGGACCAGAACGTCGCCGGTCAGGATGAACAGCGGCACAGCCGTCAGGGCGAAGGCATCAATACCGGTGAACAGGCTTTCGCCAACCGCGCTCAGCGGCAGGTCGCCCGACATCACCAGCATGGTGATTGCAGCCGCGCCAATCGCGGCCCAGACCGGCACCGCCAGCGCGATGAGCGCGACGAACATGATCACGGGGATATAGAAATCCCAGCCCAGTTCGACCGTCTGATTGAGTGTATTCCACAGCATCTCTCAGCCCCTCAATCAAACAATTTGTCACCTTCGAAGACGGGGGTACCGTCGCGAAGGCTGCGCCAGTCGCGCAGGAAGGATTGCAGCAGGCGCCAGGTCATCAGGGCAAAGCCCGCCGGCACCGCCATCAGGAACCAGACCATGGAGATGCGCAGCCCGTGGCTGACAGAGCCGAATTTGGCGGAGACCAGAACCGTTTCAAACGACCAGTAGAGCGCGATCAGGGCAACCACGAACATCACCAGGTCGCCGAAGATATACATCAGAGCCTTGGGGCGCGGGCCGAGATAATGCAGGAGCACATCGATCCGGATATGGGCGCGTTCCTTGACCGCAGCCGCGGCGCCGATCCAGGCAAGATAGATGAAGGAATAGCGGACTATCTCCTCCCCCCAGATCGAGGAAAAGGCAAACAGCTCGCGCCTGATCACCTCAATCGCCATGGTGATGACCAGCATCACGTAGAACACCAGAAGCAGCCAGCGCTCTGCGTTCTTATCTATTGTCCGCAGGATGTTCATTGCCATTCCCAAGGTTCAGGCACGCCCCGCAGCCAGCCCGGCGGGCTGCTGCGAAGGCGGCTGTTGACATGAGGGCAGGGCGCTGGGCTTTGGCCCCGCGTCCCTGACCGGCTCAGGCGTCGTGGACGTAGTATTTGCCCTGCGTGCCGGCGGCCTCTTCCAGCTTGGCGAAATTGTCCATCGATCCGGCCAGCTCGGTCTTGAAAGGATCCCATTCGCTACGTTGGTAGCCGCCGGCCTCCTGCCATTCGCCCAGCTGGTCGCCGTTCAGCGCATGGAATTCCACGCCTGCTTTGGCAAGCTCTGCCATCGCATAGCCGCGGGCGGAGGGCACTTTGGCCAGGTTCTGATGCGCGGTCAGTTCAGCGCCCCACATCACACCATCCTGCACGTCGGCAGGCAGGGAGTTGAACCATTCCAGATTGCATGAATAGACTTGGCTGTCCGGGACCGCCTGGGTGAAGGTCACATGGCTGAGGATGTCCTTGAAGCCAAAGACATAAAGCGCGCCGACGGACGGGTCGAGCGCATCCGCCACCCCCTGTTTGATCGCCGAGGGTGTTTCGCCCCAGGCCACCGGTGTCGGGTTGGCGCCGACCATGCGGTAATACTGCTGAAGCATTTTCGATCCCGGCACCCGGAATTTTACACCGGACATGTCGCCGGGCGACATCACCGCATTGCCACCTTTGCGCACAGCCACCACGCGGGGGTCGATATTTACGTAAAACAGCGCCTTGAAGCCGTTGGCCTCCACCTTGGGATGCACTTCGGCCTTCCAGAAATCGGAGTTCACCAGATTGGTGAAACGCTGGTTGGAGCCGCAGAGGTAGGGCATGTTGATCAGGTCAACGGTAGAGGCAAAAGGCGCGAAGTTCGACAGCGAATGCTGTGCCGCCTGGATGGTGCCGCCCTGAACCTTCTGCACCAGCGCGCCGCCTGCACCCAGCTGGCCGCCCGGGGCCAGCTTGACATAGATCTTGCCGTTGGTGGCGTTCTGGATGTTCTCCTTGAGGTCCAGCTGCATGATCGGATAGCTGCGCGACGCGCCCAGCACATATGCCGTGGCCACAGTCATGATATGTTCTGCCGCGCGTTCACGCTCCTTTTCCTCCTTGGCAGTCTGCGCAACTGCCTCGGACGACCAAAGCATGCCGCCTGCACCGGCCACCAGCGCGGCGGTGAAGGAGCCGGTTGAGGCCAGTTTCAGAAAATTGCGGCGCTCAGCAGATTTGAGGCCATCCTTGCCATTCGTCATTGTCTTCCTCCCTTGGATTTCAGTCAGCCGCCGTTTTTGTTTTTCTGGTCAGCCTCTCGTTTGAGAATTGCAGCCACAAACAGGATCGAGGCTGCAAACAGGACCACCATCTCTCCAACGTCACTCAGAAAACTGCCGCCGCCAAAGGCGCCCAAGGCGACATTGGTAAAGAACACGGCAAAGACAGCCACTGCAGCGAAGAGAAACATCAATAGATCCCGAGTTATTATCCCAACACCATTTGTAAGCGCTTACATCAACAATGCAAGCGTTTACATGGGCGGATGGCAACGGCTGCGTTTTGTGTTATGACCTAGGGCAAAGGATTGGCAGGCATCACATGGGAAAAACCCGTTCAGCTCCGACACTTAACGATGTTGCAAAGGCGGCGGGTGTTTCGACCGCCACGGTTTCCCGCTGCCTGAATTCTCCAGAGCAGGTGATCGAGGCAACCCGTGAGCGGGTCATGCATGCGGTCGAATCACTGGGCTACACGCCGAATTTCGCGGCCCGGGTGATGGCGGCTAAGCGCAGCTTCACCATCGGAGCGATTATCCCGACCATGGACAATGCGATCTTTGCGCGGGGCTTGCAGGCCTTTCAGGATCAGCTGCGCGAAGACGGCTATACGCTGCTGGTGTCCAGCTCGGCCTATGATCCCGCGGCCGAACGCGAACAGATCCGCACCCTGGTTGCCCGTGGTGCCGACGGGCTGCTGCTGATCGGGCATGAACGCGATGCAGATATCTATGCGTACCTGGAGTGCCATCAGGTTCCTTCACTGATTGCCTGGTCCTACGACCCGGAGGCGCAGCGGCCGTCTGTCGGCTTCAGCAACACAAACGCCATGGGGGAGCTGGCGCGGAGCGTGATTGCAGCCGGCCACCGGCGGATCGCCATGATCTCGGGGGTGACACAGGGTAACGACCGGGCGAAAAGCCGGGTGGAAGGCGTCAGGCAGGCGATGGAGGCGGACGGCCTAGACTCCGCCACCTTGACGCTGATCGAAACGCCTTATGAAATTGATATGGGCGCCGAAGCCTTTGGGCGGCTAATGGCCCTGGCGCCACGCCCAACGGTGGTCATGTGCGGCAACGATGTTCTGGCCGCCGGTGCCCTGCGCGAGGCGCACAGACTGGGAATTCAAGTGCCGGAGCAGGTCTCGGTGACGGGGTTCGATGACATCGAATTGGCAGGGATTGTCAGCCCTGCCCTGACTACCGTTCATGTTCCTCACCGGGAAATGGGCCGCAAGGCGGCGCTCGAACTTACAGCAATGGTTGAAGGCAAATCGGAAGGCCGGTCGGTCTGCATTAATACGAAGCTTGTTATCCGCCACTCACTGGCAGAGCCCTCTTATTGTTCATAGGAAAAATCACGCAGGAAAGGTTCGAGCAATCGAAACGCGCCTTTTGACGGCAGCTCTGGCACGTGGACACTGACCAGTATCCAGAATCGCCGTGACATTTATCGGTTCATATGAATCTCTCCAACTCAACGGGTAATCCCCCGATCTTAGGGGGATGCGGAAGTGGAATTTTCTCGGCAGGATGACTGAGGAGTTTCCGATGAAGAAGACACGTTTCACTGAGGCCCAGATCATGGGCATCCTGCAGCAGATGGAGCATGGGGTGCCGGTGTCCGGGCTGTGCCGGGAGCACGGCATGAGCAGCGCCACCGTCTATAAATGGCGCGCCAAGTATGGTGGCATGGCTGCCAGCCTTATCAGCGAGATGAAGGCAATGGCCGAGGAGAACCGCCGGCTGAAGCGCATGTCCGCCGACGTCAGCATGCAGAACGACTTGCTGAAGGAGGCTCTTGGAAAAAAATGATGCGGCCAGCTCAGCGCCGAGAGTTGGCCGTGAAAGCGGTGGCGATGAAGGGGGTCAGCATCGCGCTGGCGTGCCGGGCGTTCGGCATCAGCGAGACGTGCTGGGCATAGAGGTGGACTTCCCGCTACCGGCTGAGCGGGTTGTACGCGCGCTGAACCAGATCATCGAGTGGCGCGGCGCACCCAGAACAATTCGAGTCGATAACGGCCCGGAGCATGTCAGCGGAACGCTCATGGAGTGGGCTGAGAACAGGGGCATCACCCTGGCCTATATCCAGCCTGGCAAGCCCCAGCAGAACGCCTATGTCGAGCGCTGCAACCGGACGGTCCGGCACGAATGGCTTGGCCTCTACATCTTCGAAAGCATCGAGGAGGTGCAGCAGATTGCCACCGGGTGGCTGTGGTCCTGCAACAACGAACGCCCCAACATGGGCAACGGAGGGATGACACCTGCACAGAAACTAAGATTGGCCGCGTAAAATTCTATGACCAAGCCCCCGCAAAAATGGGGATTACCCTCCGGGCTACCACCCGTCTGCGCCAGAGGCCATCGTCCTGATGGACCAAAGGCCAACCATGCACTAACTTTCAATTTGGACCACTCAAGTGGGGCTATTCACCGGACACGGTGGTGTTTCACCCGTCGATGGCGGAGGCCTACCGGGAGCGGGTGTCGCGGCTGATCCGGAGCCTTGGGTCCGCCGAAGGCATGGAAGAAGCCAAGGAGGCGCTGGTGGAGCGGATCGTGCTGCCGCCTGCGGCGGAGGGCACTGGCCTGGGTCTGACCCTTGAGGGCGATCTGGCTGGGCTGTTGCTTCATGCGGCAGGTGTGGAAGGCCTAAATACGAAGAAGGCCCCGGGCTGTTCATCCGAAGCCTTTGATATGTATGGATAATTAGTGTTGGTTACGGGAACAGGCAACCGCCGTATTCTACCGGTCCTCTCCGCAAATGTATAGTTGCATAGAAATGCACAGGTAACGGCAAAATTGTGAAGTGAACGGACACTATGAGCTTAGGACATCACAACAAAATCAACCGTTGCGCCCAACGCAAACATGCCATTGCTGGAGGCTTCCTGCACCACAGTCCAGCGATGCGGCGTTTCGAAAACGGAGTTTCCCTCCAATTGCAGCGGTTTTTGGGGCAGAGCATTAAGTGACCTTCGTTCCCTGGATCAGATGTTGCAGGCGCAATTGCGCCCTTCCAGCAAGCAGACATGAAAACTTACCAAATAGGTGGGCGCAGCCCTTTACCGTGGCTTTGAAATCGAGTGCATACGGGCTTAATTCTCCGGCGTTCCTGGCACGTCTCGCACACAAGAAGCGGGAGCAAACCGAAGGCAGCGCCATATATTGCCGCCACACCTTGCTCGTCACACCTATTCAGCGGGAAATTGCAGCTGACCGGGGTTCAGCAACAGCTTCCGCCCGCGGGCGGGAAGCTGCGCGCCAGTAGCCCCAGTCCATGATCACCGCGCCGGCAAAAGTATTGCCCAGGGTGACAAAGGCCAGGTTATAGGCCGGACCGGCCAGGGAGATGCTGTCCGGGTGATCCGACATCAGCGCCACCGAAAACACCATCATATTGGCCACGCTGTGCTCGAAACCGGCAGCAATGAAGGCGTAGAGGCACCAGAAGATCACGATGCACTTGGTCACGTCATCCTTGGCCCGGGCCGAACACCATAAGGCAAGGCAGACCAGCCAGTTGCACAGCACCGCCTTGGCAAAGAGCTGTACGCCGGTTCCGTGCATCTTCTTGGCTGCAACCTTGTACGGCAGCGCGTCCTCGCCCGCGCCCAGGATCAGTCCGCCGCCGCCTGCTGTGAACAAGGCCGCCAGCAGCGAAAGAGATCGCCCAACCCGCTTTGTCCGGTCAGCAGCCCGTGGGTCATGTACATGGTGTGGCCAGTGAACAGATCGGTCCTCGCAAACACCACTAGCGTCAGCGCGATGCCGAAGCTTGCGCCCATGACGAGGGGGCGGATGGCGCCCTCCCCCTGCCCGACCGAGAAGATCAGCAGGATGCCCGCGCCGGCAAAGGCGCCGGCCTTTAGGGCCAGGATCAGAAAGGCCAGCGGATCACCCCGCAGGCTGGCGCTCTTGTTTCGCGCCACTTTGGCAAAGCCCGGAACGGTATCGGCATAGGCCATTTCAGATCAAGCTCCGCATTTGGTGCATCCCGCCGTGCCAACCGGCATACTTCGCAGCTGTCCAAACAGCAGCGGGAAGGCCCAAAGGCAGGCCAGCGCCGCGGCGAGATAGAGGAAGGCAAAGCCCAAGTCCTGCTGGGCGGACACCAGGTAGGAATTGCAGATCCGCACCGGCGCATGGGTGTAAAGGAACCCCAGAACGCCCAGCATCGACAGCGCATTGGCCTTGAGGAAGCCGCGCAGAATGGGATCAAGCCAGAGCCAGGACAGCCGCAGGGGCAATCCCAGCAGCAACGGCTGTGTGGTGTGTTTGGCCAGCTCTCCCACAGGCGTCAGCGCCCAGTCCACGTTGCGCGGCAGCATCCAGAACAGAAAGGCTGTGAGCGCCGTCAGCAACAGCGGTACCGCCCAGTGGCGGGGCACTTTCAAATGCCAGCCCGCTAAGGCACCGGCCAGCACCAGCAAGGGCATCTGCAACAGCACATGCTGGATCGGATTGCTCACAGCCGCCTCCTGCAGAGCGACGGCTTCGGCCAATGCGAGCAGTCCCAAGCAGATCATCCTCATGGCTGCACCTCATGCACATGGGCGGCCACCGCCTCCACCGCATCGGTATCAAAGACAGCCGAGAACCGGCCGCTGCCATCAATCACATGGATTGCCGCATTGTGCTGGTAGCCGCCCCATTCATCCGGGATGACTGTTACATCGAACAGCTTCAGAAGCCCGTCCAAGTCACTCTCTTCAGGCCGGGCAACAGTCCATTTTGCGCCATCCGCCTCGTGGGCATCGCCGTAAATGGCCATCTGCTCCGGCGTGTCCCGCTCCGGGTCAAAGCTGACAGACAGCAGCCGGGCCGTTACCCCCTGCGCCTGCAGCCGGTCGCGGATTTCGGCAAAATCTGCCGCGGCGATCTGGCAGATATCACCGCAAACCGTGTAGATGAACTCGACCAGCACAACCTCGCCCGCTTGCGGCAACAGCGGCACCCGCTGGCCGGACATGTCCTCCAGCATCACCGCGGGGACCGGGCGGGGCGACCGGGCAACATCCAGCCGCCGGGCCGCCTCGCTGGTGAAGGCCTGCGCCCCGTCTGTGGCCTGCCACAGAATCCCGCCGCCAATGACAGCGGCGAGAACCGGGGGGAGAACACGGGCCAGCATCAGCTCTCGCTCCGCCCGAGCCGTGCCACGAAGCGCAGCACAAAGACCAGGGTGCCCAGCACCACCAGCACGCTGAACGCGGTGCCGATACGGTCATGGGTCAGCCATTCCTCGTAATGCACCGCCCAGCGGCGCGGGATTGAGGCGGCGCCGGAGAACAGGAACACCGTCACGAAGCCCGCAGCGCCAGCCAGGTAGGTGGCAAAGGCGGCTCGGTCCAGCCCGCCCATCTCCGAGATCGTCTTGCCGCGCACCAGCCAGGCCATGAAACCAAAGGCCATCGCCACCTCGCCCAGCAGCAGGTAGGTGTGGAAATGCCCCGGCACCCACATGGTGTTGTGCATCACCTTGTTGACGCTGATCATCCCGTCGATCGAGGCCGGGATCGACCCCACCGACCAACCAGCCACCGACAGAACCAGCAGCGACGATGCCAGGTCCCAGGTCATCTTGGACCCGCGCACATAGAGGAAGGTGGAAAAGGCGGTGACAGCAATCAGGGGAATGCCGCTGAAGTAGGAGACCAGCTGCCCCACCACCAGCATCCAGGGCGGCATGACCACGTCCTGCAGCAGGTGGTGCCAGTAGACCGCCATCACAAAGACCAGCACCGCGTTCCAGGCAATCGCAAACAACCGGTTCGATTTCCACGGGCGCCCGGTGTACTCCGGCAGGATTTCATAAACCGCCGTCACCGCCATGTAGATCGATGCGTTGATGAATACGTGGCCGAAGAAATAGATCAGGTTCTTGGCCAAGAGCGCGTCGACCTCAAAGCCCGGCACCAGCAGATGCACCAGGCTGGCCACCAGAACGGCGGCACCCAGAATGATGCCGATAGAGTTGAAGATGGTGACCGCTGCCGCTGCAACGATTGTCGGCGGCGGCGGGTTGTTATCCTCGCGCCCCAGGATCAGGTTCCAGCCAAGCGCCCGTGCCAGGCTGCCGTAGCGTTCATGGGTTTGGCGGCCAAGCTCCAGATAGTACAGCAGGAAACCAACGCCGATCGACACATAGCCCAGCATGAAGGCTGCGGCTGCACCAGCTTCCCACGCGCCGCCGGACAGGGCTGGCAGCGGGAACAGGAAGGTCCAGGCACCGCCATAGCCACCGATGAATATCGCGCCCAGGATCAGCACGACACCCAGCAGAAACAGGCCCAGGAACGCCCAGAAAATACCGGCAGTCAGCACCACATGGCGGCCGCTGAAGTACCACAGAATAGCCGCGCCCGAGAGCGCCGCAGTGCCAACCATGCCAGCGCCATGCGCGGTCAGGATCTGGTAGAACAGGGCCGGGTCCAGCTCGATCCACTGCCCCTGGGCCGCCCGCATGATGAGACCGAAGACCATCATCAGCACAAACACCGCGCCGGCCAGGATCATCGTCAGCTTGACCGCTCCGGCCTGGGGTTCAGCTGCGGCACACCCAGACGCAACAGGTTCAGATGCAGTGCTCATTTATTCCTCCACCGCTACAACTTCGAATTCATTGACCATGTCGTGATGCGCCAGCCCGCAGAACTCCATGCACAGGATCTGGTAGCTGCCGGGCTCTTCGAACGTGTAGGTGATCTGCGTGGTGTAGCCGGGGATCGCCTGGATCTGGGTCAGCAGCGTAAGATCATCGTCATAGATGCCCATACCGTGGGTCACGTCCTCGGTTGTCACGTTGAAAGTGACCGGCTTGCCTGCCGGGATTTCGGTGGTGTCGATGTCCCACCACCACTGGCCGCCGCTGACATTCACCTCCAGCGCATCGCCGGTGGCGGCCAGCGCGTGCGGCCACTCCCGCAGCGAGGCAACGGAGACAATCACGCCCAGGATCGTCATCGCCCAGATCAGCCCGGTGCGTTTTGCGTTGGCGCCAGGCCCCGGTGCCGGGCCACGCGACGCCCGCACCGCCAGAACACAGACCGCCGACAGCGCCGCCATCAGGATCAGCGAGATTAAAAGAACAACTGGCTGCATGTGTCGCACCCTTTAATAGGTATTTGAGATGCCCATTATTGAGAGCGGCGATACATGTCAACAAAATACGTCTTTTCAATGCATATTAATTGTGGGATGAACGCGTATGCAGATCACCAAGTTTTCCGATTACGCCCTGCGCATCCTGATCCACCTCGCCACGCATGAGGAAGGATTGATGTCCACCCGCGAGATTGCGGGGATGCAGAAACTGCCCTTCAATCACCTGGCCAAGATTTCTCAATGGCTGACCCATGAGGCGTATGTGGAATCGGTCCGTGGCCGTAACGGCGGCATGCGTTTGGCACTTCCGCCAGAGGCAATCTCGATTGGCGCGCTACTACGAAAGTCAGAAAGCGGCACCCCCTTGGTGGAGTGTATGAAGGAAGATGGCGGCTGCTGCGTGATGACCCCGGCCTGCGGGCTGCTGCCGGTTCTGAACGAGGCACAGGAGGCCTTCTTTGCTGCGCTCGACGGCAAGACCTTGCAGGATGTTCTGGACGGAAACCGCGGCATGAAAAAATTGATCCGCGCGCTGGAAGCAGACAGAGAGACTGCAAAACCGGCATAATGCGCAACACATATGCGCATTATATTCTCCAACGGCGTGGCAGCAGAGCCGGCCGCCCTACTTGGCAGCGCCGGACACCACCCCCTCCAGCTCCTGCCCGTCCCAGGCCTCAAACGCCACTGACAGATGCCAGGCCTTGAAGCCCAGATAGCCTGCCAGCAGCGCCAGTATCAGCAGATACATGGCCCTGCGGAAACGCGGGTTTTCCTCAGCTTGGGGCATCTTCGGCATTCCACAGCAGATACAGCGTCAGCATGCGGATCTGAGCATCGCTCAGGCGGCCCTCCCAGGCCGGCATGACGCCCTGCCTGCCGTAATAGACGCTGCGGCGGATGTCCTCGCGGCTGCTGCCATAGATCCATTGGCCATCGCCCAGATCCGGCGCACCGTTTTCATAACCGCCACGGCCGTCGTCACCGTGGCAAGCGGCGCAGTTTTCTTCGAAGACCACACTGCCCGCTTCAGCCGCTTCGGCATTGTGATCAAGCCCCGACAGCGACAGCACAAATTCCGTTACCTGGCCGACCTGCGGCTTTTCGATCATCCCATCACCCCCGAAGGCCAGCATCTGGGCAATCCGCGTGTCGTCATGCAGGGCATTGATGCCATAGCGGATGGTGTATTCGATCTCCTCCGGGGTGCCGGACCAGAGCCAATGTGCGTCCGCCAGATTTGGAAAGCCCGTCTGCCCCTGCAGATCCTCCGTGTGGCAGGCCGCGCAATTGTCGGCGTAAAGCTTGGAAATGGCGCTGCTGTACCGCGCCTCCAGCGACGGGTCGGCGGCCAGTGCTTCGATGTCTTCCGACGCAAAAGGCGCAAAGGCCTGCTCGCGCCTCGCCTCTGCCTGCGCCACCGCTGCGGTCACCTCTGCCCGCGAGGAATATCCGAGAAGCCCCTTGGCATAGCCGGTGACGGCAGGAAACGACGGGTAGAGCAGCCAGAACAGCACCGACACCGCGATGCTGATCCACAGCGCCCAGCGGGAGGCCCATGGCACCGGCGTGTCCATCTCCTTGATACCGTCCCATTCGTGGCCGGTCAGCTCGGTGCCGGAGACCGGATCCTTTTCCCTCACCGCCATGGCTGGTCCTCCCGCCCGTCCAGCGGAGACTGGGCCGCATCGTCATACATCCGGCGCCGCGCGGGCCAGTAGACCCAGACCACCGCCGCCAGGAATACGGTCAGAAGGTAGATCGCGCCCCAGGTCTTGGAGAAAACCAGAACTGCATCATGTGTCATCGGTAGCTCTCCTCCGGGTTCAGCGAGTCGAGGTCGGCCAGGGTGCCCAGCATCTGCAGATAGGCGACCAGCGCGTCCATTTCGGTGAGACGCCCGGGCTGGCCGTCAAAGTCGCGCACCTGCACGTTTTCGCCATAGCTCTCCTGCAGCTCGCCTTCGTAGTTCTGCTCGAAATCCGCCTGCCGGGCCGCATCCTTTTCGGCGGTTTCGATCTGCGCGTCCGTATAAGGCACCCCGGCCCGGCTCAGCGCCTTCAGCGACGCAGGCAGATGGCCGGTCGACAGCCGGGTCTGCGACAGGAAGGCATAGCCCGGCATCACGGAGCCTTCGACCAGCTCTCGCGGCGCTTCCAGATGGGCCACATGCCAGGCATCCGAATACTTGCCACCGATCCGCGCCAGATCCGGACCGGTACGCTTTGACCCCCATTGGAACGGGTGATCATACATACTCTCTGCCGCGAGGCTGTAGTGGCCGTAGCGTTCCACATCAGAGCGCAGGGTACGGATCATCTGGCTATGGCAAGCATAACACCCCTCCCTCACATAAATGTCGCGGCCGGCCAGCTCCAGCGGTGTATAGGGGCGCATCCCTTCAACTTCCTCGACAGTGTTCTCGATGGTGAACAGCGGCGCGATCTCTACAATACCGCCGATCGAGGCCACCGCCAGGATTGCCATGGCAAACCCCAGGGAGTGGCGTTCGAGCTTTTGATGCTTGGTGCTCATGGGCGTTACTCCGCAGGCTGCCGGGACAGCGGCCCGGTTTGCTGAACTTGAGTTTTGCGCGGCCCGCTCACCGTCATGTAGATGTTGTAGGCGCCGATGCAGGCGCCTATCAGATAGAGCAGCCCGCCCACCGCGCGGGCGGCATAATAGGGGTGCATTTCAATCACGCTATCGAGGAAGGAATAGAGGAAGGCGCCATCGGCATCATAGGTCTGCCACATCAGCGATTGAGTGATGCCGCTGTTCCACATCGCGCCGACATAGATCAGCGTGCCGGACAGGGCGAGCCAGAAGTGCCAGGCCTCAAGCTTCAGGGAATAGACGCCGTCGCGCTTCCAGACCCAGGGCACCATCTTGTACATCGCGCCAAAGGTGATGAAGGCGACCCAGCCCAGGGCGCCGGCGTGCACATGGCCCACGGTCCAGTCGGTATAGTGGCTGAGTGAGTTGACCGGGCGGATCGCCATGAAGGAGCCTTCAAACGTGGACAGCCCGTAGAACAGGATTGCCACCATCATGAACCGCACCGCCGGGTCGGTGCGCACCTTGTCCCAGGCGCCGTTGATGGTCAGGATGCCGTTGAAGACCGAGGCCCAGCTGGGCACCAGCAGGATGATCGACATGGTCATGCCCAGGTACTGCACCCAATCGGGCAGCGCCGTGTAATGCAGGTGGTGCGAGCCGGCCCAGAGGTAGAGGAAAGTGATCCCCCAGAAGCCCACGATGGACATCCGGTAGGAATAAACTGGCCGGTTCACCGCCTTGGGCAAGAAATAATAGAGCATACCGAGGAAGCCGGCGGTCAGCAGGAAACCCACCGCGTTGTGGCCGTACCACCATTGCGTCATCGCGTCCTGAGTGCCTGCAAACAGCGAATAGCTCTTGGGGTAGGCGATCGACACCGGCACCGAGAGGTTGTTCACCGTGTGCAGCATCGCAATCACCACGATGAAGCCGAGGTAATACCAGTTGGCCACATAGATATGCGGCTCCGCCCGCCGGGCCAGGGTCCTGAGGTAGAGGGTCAGATAGCCGACCCAGACCACCAGCAGCAAGAGGTCCGCATACCATTCCGGCTCGGCGTATTCCTTGGACTGGGTGATGCCCAGCGGATAGCCGGATGCCGCCACCACCAGGAACAGGTTGTAGCCCCAGAACACCAGCCAGGGCAGCGTCTCGCTGGCCAGCCGCGCCCGCGAGGTCCGCTGCACCACGTAGAACGAGGTGGCAATCAGCGCGTTGCCGCCAAAGCCGAAGATCACGCCGGAGGTATGCACCGGCCGCAGCCGTCCGAAGTTGGACCAGGACATATCGCCATTGAGCGACGGAATGGCCAGCTGCCAGGCCAGAATGTCGCCGACCGCAAAACCGATGATGCCCCAGATCAGCGCCGCAATCACGCCAAAGCGGATCACCTTGTCATTATAGGCCATGGGAACCCCGGCCGGCCCCTCGCTGATGCGGTTCAGCATCCACATGATGCCCCACCCCGCCGTCAGCGCAATCAGCCAGCCATGCAGCACATAGGCCACGGGCACGCCCCAGCCCAGGATGGCCAGCCCGGCCAGCAGCACCAGGCCCAGAACACTCAGGATGGCGGTATCTTCCAGGGGAATTCTACGCAGCATCGGGGGCCTCCTGCCGGAAGAAGCGGACTTCGAATTCCACCTGGCCAGGCGCATCCACCGAATGCACCTCCTGCGGCGCAAAAACGGCAGCCTCGCCAGCCTTTATCAACAGGTCCGCCTTGCCTTCACGGCGGAACAGCAACTGCCCGCTTTGAACCGCCAGCTGCCCCCAGACCCCCGCCTTGGTGCTGTGGTGCGTGCGCAGCTTTTCCGGAAGGGTTTG
>NZ_LUKH01000058.1:0-13244 GCF_001593695.1 Leisingera sp. F5
GTATGCCGCTGTGCCGACGGACCGCGGACCCCGTTGTGCTTGCGCTGAAGGAAGAGAATGTCGTTGATTACTTTGATCGGAAACCGGGTCCCCAGCCGGACGAACATCTCATAGTCGATAGACCGGCTGAGGTCCTCACGAAAGGGTCCTACGGCGTCGTAGCAGGACCGTCTGACCAGGCTTGCGTTCTGGAAGAAAAAGATGTCTTCCAGCAAATGGCGAATGACGCTTCCTGCGGACAGGTCCGGCCAGTAACCGGTTCCCGTGAACGTCTTTTCCCCGCCGCCAGTGCCGGCATGAAACCGGACGTGCGCACCGGCTGCAATGCCGGCATCATCCGTATCAAGAATATGCGCCAGCTTTTCAGCTGCGTCCGGGCACGCGACATCATCGTCATCGCATATCCAGATATACTCGCCCTGAGCATGTTTCATTGCAGCGTTCAAGGCTGCAGATTTACCCTGGTTTTCTGCCTTGAAGTACTGGAGAACACCGTTCAAATCTGCACTTAAAGCCTGTTGGACGACCTCCGCGGTGCCGTCGGTTGATCCATCGTCCCAGATGATGATCTGATCCAGTGCCCGGGTCTGATCTGCAAGTGCCGCAATGGCTTCGCCGAGATACCTGCTTCTGTTGAATGTCGGGATAATTGCCGAAATAGAACCTTGCAAACTGACGTTCCCTAAGTGAAAAATTGCATGCAGCCCAAAGCAAAGAAACACGGGTGGTTTTCATACATCTAGTGCTGTGCGGCGTGGCGGACACTTGTTTGTCGCTTCGATGCCGGCGCCGGATGCGGAAGGAACAGATTATGCTTCGACTGCTCATATTTTGCCTCGCTCCCCTGATTTGCATGCTCTGGGGAAATGCGCAGGCGCAGACTGCGCCGGATTCTTACCGTCTTTCCCCGGGAGACAAAATCAGCCTGCGTGTTGTGACTTGGGATGAGGAGGAGCGCGGCTACGTGATCTGGCGGGCAGTCAGCGGAGAGTATTCGGTTCAAATCGAAGGGCGTATAATGATACCGCTTGCCGGCCGTATTCAGGCGGTTGGCCAGACGCCCGAGGAACTGGCTGACAAGGTTGCCAATGCACTGGAAAAGCAGATCCGGAGCAACATCCGCCCGTCAACCGCTGTTGAGGTGATAGAATACAGCTCCTTCTTTATCATCGGGGATGTCGGCAATCCCGGGGCTTATCCCGTCCGGCCGGGCCTGACGGTGCTGCAAGCCTTTGCACTGGCCGGCGGAGGGCGGCGGCTGGAGGAAACGGGTGTCGACACATTGGCAGTCTTGCGCGAGACCGGCTCGCTGCAACAGATCGATTCAGAGTTGCTGCGTGCGCAAATCACCGCCATCCGGCTGAAGGCTGAGGTGGAAGAACAGGCTGCGCTGCAGTTCCCGGACTCTTTTTTCCAAACCGGCAGCCCAGAAACCTTAGCCCCGCTATTGGAGGAAGAAAGCAGGATTTTCACCTCGCGCAAGACCGCCCTGGACCGTGAACTGGCATCCTTGAGCGAGCTTATATCTTTGCTGACGACTGAAATCGAAACCTTTCAAAAGAGGATCGAGAGCCACCAGGCCCAATTGGAACAAGCTGAAAACTATCTTCAGGACACGTACTCCCTGCTCGAAAAGGGGCTTGCCCGGACGCCTCAATTAACCCAGGCGCAGAAAAGCGTATTCGACATTGAAGAAAAAATGCTCGACCTTCAAAATGGGTTTTACCGCGCCCATCAAAGCATCAAGGAAGCTGAGCGGGATGTTTTGACGGTAAAGGCAAACCGGGCAACTCAGGCCGCAGTGGAGCTGCAGAATGTGAACGCGCGGATCGAAACGCTGCGCACCCGCCGCGACACTGCGCGCAGGCTTCTTTTGGAACGCGGGGAAGATATTGAGTTTGCCGGCGAGGGTCAGCAATATTTCAGAACCTTCCGGCTCCAACGCGGCAATGGCGAAGGGCAGCAGATCTTTCAGGGATCCGGTACGATTGTTTTACCCGGAGATGTGATTACGGTCGAGCAGACACTGAGCCTCGCTGACAGCATTTCTCCCGGCTGAAACCGGCCGCTATCAGAACCGGCCCGCAGGCTATCGTTGCAAACCTGGGATCAGCGGAAGCAGGTCACTCACGGAATACGCCGATTGCCTTGGCGAGCGTCTTATGCTGAAGGGAAACCGCCACTGCAAAGCCGGTGATCCATATCAGACCCGCCATCCCGATTTCAGCCGCATGCCCAGGCTGCCAGGATGACCGCAGGACAGCGTGAGCGCCCGCCATGGCCAAAGACAGCGCGACCGGCACCAAAAGCGCATTGAGGCAATCCGGAACCTCGATCGGCACCACCTTTTTCGCCAGATACCAGCCGCGAGGCACAATCAGAAAGCCCCAGAGCGAGATAGCGGCTGCAACCGACAATACATCGGACAGAGCGGCTGCCGTGATAACGAGGCCTGCATAGAGAATAGTGGACTCCGTGCTCAGTCTCACATGCAGGTCTGTGCGGCCGGTTGCCCGGAAAATACAAGCCAGCAGGGTCACAGCGATTGCTTCGAGGGCGAGGCCGGATATGGATAACGCGAAAATCGGAGCAACCTGTCTCCATTCTTCGGACAGCGCGACAGTGAAAACAGCAGTCCCTGCAACCGCGGTCATCGCCAGTAGCGGAAGCAGGAGAGTCGCCATCAGGTTTATTGCAGCAAGATATATTCTCACGAGACGTTCGGGATCGCTTTGAGCCTTGGCCATGCGGACATAAACGACGGTGGATACCGGCCCTACCAGGCCGAACTGAGGCAGTTTGGAAAACCGGGCGCTCATCGAAAACAGGCCCAAAGACGCCTCGCCGTTGAATTTTCCAATGGCTACAACTGCAACTTGAGCTTTGATCACGGAAATGGCCGAAACCGACAGGGCATCGCGGGCAAAGATCAGGTGCGGGGTGACCAGCCGCAGTTTGAATGACAGGGCGGGCCGGAACCGGGACAGGTAGAGAATTCCCGCCAGCCTGACAGCAGCCAGGGAAACTTGCTGTGCCACAAGAGCCCATATGCCGGCCCCCAAGATGGCAAGGGCAACTGCAAGGCTCAGACTGACGACCGTCGTCAGAACCTGGTTTCTGGCGATGCCGGCATAATCTTCACGCCGCTCGATTTCGGCGTTCGGAGCCGCTGACACGGCTTGAAAGAAAGGGACGACCGACAATGCGGCAAGGACCTGCACCAATTCCGGTTGATCAAAGAAGGCGGCCCAGAGCGGTCCGATTGCAAGTACGGCGGCAGCCAGCCCGATACCCACCGCAACCAGCAGCCAGAATACACTGACCCATTCCTCGTGATCATAAGAGGGGGTCCGGATCAGCGAACGGCCGAGACCGGCATCGCTCAGAACGCTGCAAAAGACCACCACCGACATGGCCATCGCCATCAGTGCGAATTCCTCGACCGTCAAATGCCGCGCGACAATCGGCAGAACCATAATCTGCGACAAGGCCAAAAACAGGCGCGCCGAAACCAGCGAACTGACGCTGACGAAAAAGCTTTTGGCTGAATGCCAGGCGGGGGAGTGGTCTGCGGCCACTTCAAGTCACTCCATGACCTTCACGTCCGCCCAGTCATAGGGTTTGATCGCCGTGCCGGGGCCTGTCCGGATCAACCATTCCGGTTTTGCAAAACCGGGCCAGCAATCTGCCCCCTGCAGGAAGGCTACCGGCACATAAGCGCGCCGGAAGTTTTCGTCTGAAAAGAGGCCGTCAAACGCAGTATCGGCATGCGGCCAGAATGCCAAAGACTTGTCCTTGGCGCAGGCCCGGTTGAAAGCCGCCAGCACATCGGGTGCGTGTTTCCAGAATGTGGCTTTGTCGAAACTCGCATGATTCCGCATGCCCACCTTGACCGGATTGGCATGCGCCATCTCAACCCAGTTCAGGCCCAGCAGATCGAGGATTTCGCCGTCATAGGCCAGTGCGATACCGCCGGCGGGACCAACCCCGATGGTCGGCCGCGGCTCGATCCTGTTCAGGAACCGGCCGAAACTCAGCCCCTGTTCCACCAATGTGTATTCTTTGCGGATATCGAACCTGGCCTGATAATACTGCATCCATCCGATTATAAAGGCTCCGGCGGCCGCAGCAGCGGCGGCAGACTTTGCCGCCGCCCTGACAGGGGCGGCAGCGACCGCAGAAGGGGCGCCGGCGAGCAGCAAGGAAACCCCTATTGGCATCAGCGGCGCTACCGGCTGATAAAAGCGCCAGAGCGTGAAGTGATCCCCCCCCAGCGCGGCATAGGCCAATAGAATTCCGAAAATGGCAGCCCCCGTCACCAAGAGTGCCCGCGCACCGGGGCGGTTCTGTACCGTGGCGGCCATTGCCCAGATTGCCCCCCCCAGCCAGATCGCAACGAAAATTTCCGCAAACGGGCTGCGCAGGAGAAAATCGAACAGGTATTTCAGGCCATCGGCCAGGCCTTGCAATTTGTCCGAGGACACTTTTGCGTAGAATGTATTGGGGAAAGGCTGGCCGAAATAGGACAGGCGGAATGACGTCACCGCAACGAAGGCGGTAATGGCAACAGCAACGGGTCCGGCAACCGCCCGCCAGAACCGCGGCGCGATGATCCCGCTCAGGATGAGCAGGCCGAGCGCGGTGACAATTCCTTCGGGCCGGACCAGGGGCATCAGGGCCGCCGCAGCCAAAAGGCAGACAGTATTGCTCCGGCCGCCGTCCCCCTCCACCAGCCTGGCCAGCAGATACACCATCCAGATCAGTATCATCGACCAGAGTGCCAGCTCCATCATGGTCCAGACCGACCACATGAAATAGCCCGGGCTGGCGGCCAGGCAGACTGACAGGATCCAAACGGCAGGGGCCGGTGCGATGTTCAGCCAGCCGCACAGGGCCCGGACAAGCCGCAAAGTGATATAGATTGCTGTCAGAGTGAACGCGCCGCAAAGCAGGATGATTGCAAGTTCCGGCGCGGGCGTGAGCCAATACGCCAGTGTCAGGATCCCAACCCATAAGAAAGCAGTGGAGCCTTCAACTCTTTCCCCGCCGACATTGTAGACATAGCCTGCACCATTGGCGATATTCTCTGCATAAGACCGTGTGATGGCAGCGTCGTCGATGCCGATGGCGGGCAGCCCGCCCGTCAGCAGCCAGGCAATCGCCGCTCCAGCGCATGCAAGCCCCAGTGCCAAGAGGAAATCTGCGGATTTTCGATCCAGTGCCATTGCGGTTCCCGGTCTCTTCAGAAATTTGTTGTTATGGATGCAGGTCCCGGCTGAAGAGCGGTCCGGTCATACCGAACCGGCCCTGCGCCATGACTGCAGCAATCCGCTCTGCGGCGGTCCCGGCATCAGCGGCCGGTGGATCGGACAAGCCTGTGTCTTTGGTCATTGCTGCCTTGGTAAGCCGTCGTAAGTCATTGAGAAAATCCTTGGCCGGTTGAAGGTTAGCGTGTCAAACATATGTGCAGATAGCGCGCTGCTGGCGCGGGTCGAGGGATCCGGCATTCTGCTTGGCCATTGTCCTGCACATATGCTACCGGCCATTCAAAGATGGCGCCGTTGGTCTGCGCCGGATGATTACGTCATAGCTGTGCGCTGACGACAAATACCGTCCCGCAGCACAGGAACACCAGGAGGCTGATCCTGTCCCTCAGGGCGAAGACGATCGGGTCGTCATGCATTTCTCCGCGGTAGGAGATGATCGCCACACGGTTGATCCAATACAGAAGCATCATGCAAGCCAGCCAGAGCAATCTAGGCTCCGAGTATAGACTGGCGACATTTGCGTTCGACACATAGAGCGCCAGAATGACAACAGAACAATAGCCCGACGCCAGCATCGCACCCAGAACAACCGGCAAGTCGGCAACACGGTAGCCCCTGCCGTCTGTACTGGTCAGTTTCCGGGCTTTCAGGTCCGTCAGTTCAGAAATGCGCTTTACGGCAGCTAAAGACAGAAACAGGAACATGGAGAAGGCCAGAAGCCATTCCGACAGCGGGATGCCGCCGGCAGCCCCCCCGGCAACGATCCGGATGGTGTAAAGGGCGCCCAAGGTCCAGATATCAATCATAAGCTTGCGTTTCAGAACCAGGGAATACGCAAACGTCAGGCCGACATACCCCAGAAGGACAGTGGCAAACAGCGGCGGCAGAAAACCCGCGATCGCCAGCGCACTGACAAGCAGCACCCCGGAATGAACCGTCCCGTGCGCCACTGGAATTGTCCCCGCAGCGAACGGGCGGTTGCGTTTTCGCGGGTGCTGGCGGTCCACATGCAGGTCCAGCATGTCATTGATCAGATAGATGCTCGACGCGGCCAGGCAGAAGGCGCAAAACGCCAGGAACGACGGCAGCAGCGCCGCCGGATCATGCGCCGCAAGGGCTGGAACAAAAATGAGCAGGTTTTTCAGCCACTGATGCGGGCGCATGGCTTTGATATAATGGCGGCTGCGCCCGAAAGTATTGCCGCTGTCATCATCCGCCAGATGGAGGGCATTCGCGCATATTTCGTCGACACGTTTACGTATGGTCCTGTTGGAGCCAACAGTGATCGCTTGGCGGGCCGCAGGCCACACGTCCAGATCCGCATTCGAGTCTCCGATATAGTCGAAGCCCTTTTCGCCAAAACGCTCAACCAGCCAGCGCGCCTTTTCTTTCCCGGAAAGATTGCGGGTGTCATCCGACCCCACGGCTTCATCGAACAAACCCATTTGCGCCGCGATCTGCTTGACCTGCCTTTGGTTCGAGGCCGAGACCAAAAGGACCTCGCGCTCTTCGGCTTTGGCCGCGCTGATAAGCGCAAGAACTTTGTCACGCATCGGAACAGATGCAGCATCGATCAGGACTTCCGATGCGAGCCTGTCTTTGAATTTGGCTTTGCCGGACAGCAGCCAGGCTGCAATCTGCGGCAGCTTCGCCGGATGCTTGGAGATGAGCAGTAAAAGCGCCTCGTGCATCGTGTCGGATTTTGTCAGGGTTCCGTCCAGATCGACGATCAGAGGCACGTCTGTGCGACCGGTTTCGTCCAAATCAAAAAAGCCTGCCGTTTCGCGCTGCGCTGCAAATGTCGACGTCATATCGTTACCAAACTCAAAAAAATTGCACAAATCAAGGGTTTTGGAGCCGCAAGGGAAAATTCTAACCCATGCTGAACGTGAAAGCGAAAGGTGATTTCACAGTATAGTGCCGCAAGGCGCTGCAGTGTCCAGGTGAACCCATTGCGCTGTCTCTGCGGGATCCCTTCGAAGAAAATGCATTCCGTTCCGGCAGTGCTGCTGAACGCCTCTGAAACCCGCCCTTGACCGGCCCGGGTAGATTTCGGGCGGCCTCAGTATCAGCATGGCATTGCTTGACGAAGACGGCGGCCGCTGATCAGGTTTGGCAGGGCCGCGGTCTGATCTGCCGGTTGCGGGCCGCTGGATGACGCCGCCGCCCCAATCACCTATAGTCTGACTGAAACCGACCCGTCATTGAGAAATGCATGCAGCCTCAATATTCCGTGCCGATAAAAGACTTCCTGCATTCAACAACAGGTGCAGCGGCCAGCCTGTTCCTGCCGCCCATTAAGAAGTTTGCCATTCTTTCAAGCGGCCGATCTGGCTCTAATCTATTGATATCATTACTTAAATCTCATTCTAAAATCTTTCAGCACGGTGAAATATTCGGAGAATTTCAGCTTGAAAGCCCATTGGTACGCCGACGGATCAACCAAGCGGGGGTGTGTGCCTATCTGGACCGGCGCCTCAGCCGCCTGACAACCGAACAAATCTCCGGCGTCAAAATTCTCTACAATAATATCGAGCCTCGATATGGAGATGTGCGAGGTATCCCAGGGACTGGAGACTTGCTGGAACATCTGCAGGCCAATTCTTCCATCCGGATCATTCAGCTCCGGCGCCAGGACAAGCTGGCCTTGCTGATTTCAATGCGCCTGGCGAACGCGCTCCAGCAATGGGTGTCCGGATCCTATGGCAACAAGACCGTGCATATGTCCGTTGAATGGGTCCATGAGCAACTCACTTGGCTGGAAGCCTGGGAGTCCCGCATTGTGGAGACCTTTCCAGAGGACCGGCTGTTTCAGATGACCTATGAAACGCTGGCGGCCAACACACAGGATGAGATGCACCGGCTGTTCGCATTCCTGGGAATTGAGCCTGCACCGGTTCATACGCGCATGTCCAAGCAGAATACCCGCTCAAAATCTGAAGTTATCGAGAACTATGACGAACTGCGCGAGGCCTTCCACGGGACATCCTATGCGTCCTTGTTCAGCGAAGAGCTGCCGCCGTCTGGATAAAAAACCCGGTTGCTCTTGCAAGCGCGTGCCGAGCGGCCGGCTTTCATCACTTTCAAGGAGACCCGCTGACAGAACCTCCCTGAATTGCAACGGTCAAAGGAACCGGCCTGCAGCCATGGAACATTCTGTCATCCATGCCCCCTGCTGCAATTGTTCATACGCGGCCATAGAATTCGCGATTTGGCTTTCTGAAGCATCCCTTCATGACGCCGTAGTGGAAACCGCCGCGGAGCGCCCAAAAGGCGCATCTTGTCCTGCTGCTCAAAGATACGATGGCGCGAACCCCGCAATAGGCTGATTTGGCAAGACTTTTAGCCAGCAATAGCGGCACCTTCCGGGACTGCCCCTGCCGGGCGCAAAATCCATAGATCGTTCCGGTTGCCATGTTCTTTGTCAAAAGCCAGTCGAAGGACAGGCGGGAAGGATCTACGGGTTCGTGAACAACCGCAGATGTGCTGATCGCCATAGGGAAACCCATGCGATGCAGCCGGAAAAAGAAGTCGATATCTTCGCCTCCGGTCCGCCCGAAGTCGAGGCGGAACCGGGCATCGCGCAAGCGCGCGTCCCGCCGGTCCAGGAGCACGTTGCCGGAAAACCCCGTCTCAACGGTTCCGTTCAGCGCGGAGGGCACGCTTGAGTGGATTTTGTTGTCGCGCATCCATTCCGGCGCGCCGGGCGGGTAAACGGCATGCACCGGGCCAAACACAACAGCGGCCCGCTCCCGGGCTGCGGTTTCAAGAAGGCTGGCGATCCAATCCGGTTCAGCGATCTCGTCATCGTCAATAAACACCAGATACTCTGCATCGGAATTCTCGAGGCAGGCGTTTCGCGCAATCGAGATATTGCCGGCCGGGGCATGCACATAACGCAAGTTAAGCCTGAGCTTCCTTGCTTGCGCTTCGATCGCGGCTTCTCTGATGGGCCGTTCATCGTTGTCGGCAATGATGATCCGGATTTTCACGTGCTCTGGAAGGTTTTGAACGGCGAGGCTTTCCAACGTCTTGTGCAGGCTGTCGCGGCGGAATGTGCAGATGCCAATGTCAATATTCATGTCTTGCCACCTGCACGGCCAGTTCTTGCCTATCTACTTTGTGACCAAAATTGTAGTTCCATTTCCGCTCAATATCCCGCACAACTAGGGTGCTCGCCGCCGCGTAAGATCGGATGCGGGGACACTGCTGCTGCCAGACAGGATCAATGTTGGCAATGATCATATCCAGATTGTTCTTCTCCTCAGCCGTCTCGATCGGATTGTGTTTGCTCATATGCCTGCTGTCCGGGGGGTCTTGGCTGATGTGGCTTCTGGCTGGCTGGCTTTTGTCGGCCCCGCTGTGTTTGATCATACTCTACGTCGAGCACCGCAGCCGCTTCAAAAGCCGGCGCAGCCCCCCCGCCCAGCGGACTTCGTCATACTGCTCCGGACAAGCGGCCGGAAACAAACAATAGCACAGTCTTCCAAAAAATCTGAAGATCGAGCCGCAAGCTTGAATTGCAGACATACCACACATCCATAGAGACACGCTCAGCATAAGAGGTGTCCGAGCGCCCGCCAATCTGCCAAGCACCGGTGATGCCTGGCTTCACGGCTTCATAATATGCTCTATCCTTGCCGTATTGCGCCAATTCCTCCTGCGTCACTGGCCGCGGGCCGACAACGCTCATGTCTCCGATGAACACATTGAAGATCTGCGGCAGCTCATCCAGGCTGGACTGGCGCATCAGGTTTCCGAGGCCGGGAAGGATCCTGGGATCATTTTTGAGCTTTCTTGTTTGCTCCCATTCGCGGCGCAGAACCGGATCTTCTGCAAGTATTTTGTCCAGCACCTCTCCTGCATTGGGCGCCATGGTCCGGAACTTCAAGCAGGAAAACTCTCTGCCTCCCAAGCCGACACGGTTGTGCCTGAAGATTGGCGACACCTGGTAAACCAGCATGATGTAAAGCGACAGCATGGCCATGAGCGGTGCAAACAGCACGATCATCATCAAGGACAGCATGATATCGCACAGCCGTTTCGCGATTTTCCCGGAAAAACGCTGTCTGCCGGTGAAACCGGTTACGCCTGCGGAATGTGCAAACTGACAGGATGTGCTTCTTCTTGTACCAAACGCCCTATCTTCCTCCGACACTGAAGTCGCGGAGTCCAAAGACATCACAGATTCCCCCCACACAAAAACTTTGTATTCCCAGCAAGCCCAATACCCTGGCGGAACAATCACAGGGCAGCGGCGCAGCTGAAGTTTACCAATCGTTAACGTTTAGAGCTTACCATCTATTGCCTTTGCTGCAAGCGGCAAGCCGCCGCGCCTGAAATTTGCCGATAAGCAAACTCTTGGCGCAAGCTGATGAATGCGCAGGCAGCATCGCGGCCTGCAGCCTGAAGCTTTCAAGTTTAGCAAAACGTTAGCCCAAAGACGCCCTGGCCTGAGCCCGGCGCCGGCCACCGGGTCCTGGAGATTCCCGGGGCTTGGCTTCGCCCCGGAATCCGGACGGCTTTAAGTGAGGGATACCGGCTGTTGGCCCCCGGGAATCAGAAAGAAGATGAAATAAGGGCCCCTTGCGGGGCCCTTGGGGACTCTCATTTCATTCTGTTTGGATTACAGGGCCAGCCAGTCGGCAGGGTCTGCAGCCTGCAAGTCGCTCAAGTCGATACCAGCCAAAGTGAGCGTTTGGCCCGCCCCGGCAGACAAAGCGGTATCCGCACCGGTATCGGTCATACTGCTCAGCACATCCTCTGCATCGGCAAAGCCCAGGGCGGACAGGTCCAGCAGGATGGTGCCATCAATGCGGAAGCCCGTGATATCATCTGAACCGCTGCCGTTTTCGACAACAATGGTCCCTGCACCGTCATCATCAAAGGCAAAATCATCATCGCCAGCACCAGCATAAAGAACATTGGCACCGGCGCCGTTCACGTTGACAACATCATCACCGCCACCGTTGTAGATGGTGTTGATGCCGGTCGCCGCATCACCAATGGTGATGGTGTTGACGCCAGCGGTGCCGCCGCCGAAGACGGTGTTGTTACCGGTGCCGGTGATGGTGATGACGTCGTTGTCATCATCATCACCGCCGAAGATGATGTTGTTGCCGGCTCCGGAGACAATGATGGTGTCTGCGCCCTGGCTGCCGCCAACAGTGTTGGCGCCTTCCGCGGCCCCAGCAATTGTCAGGCTGTCGCCGCCTGCGCCGCCCCAAAGCGCGTTGCCGCCATCGCCGTTGACGGTCAGGATGTCTGCGCCTGCGCCGCCGCCCAGAATATTGTTGCCATCGGCACCGTCATTGACGTCGATATTGTCGCCGCCTTCACCGCCCCACGCCTGGTTCGCACCATCGCCTGCGATGTCGATATCATCGGCGCCGCCGCCGCCGGCCACGATATTGTCGCCGTCGCCGTTGATGTCAATGTTGTCAGCCCCAGTGTCGCCGTCGCCAGCCCACACGCGGTTGTTGCCGCCGTTCAGGATGAACAGATCGTCTCCATCGCCCCCGAACAGGGTGTCGTTGCCGTCACCGCTCTCGAGGGTGTCGTTGCCGTCGGTGCCATTTTGCAGCACGTCCTCATCAGGACCCGGAACAGGATCCGGTTTGGGCTCGCCCGTTTCACTGGCAAAGTCCTGGCCAATGGATTGAATTCCGTCCTCATAGTAATGCTTGACTTCGTTTGACGGAGGCGTGAAGCCGTTGATCTTGTATTGCTGCAGTTCTGAATCCTGGAACCCTTCAAGGCGCAGCGGGATGAGCACGGCCTGGTTTTCACCGGTCATCCGGTCGCCGGCCCACCAGTAGAAGGCCAGATCCCAGGTGCCGTTGCTGTTCTCGATCGCCCCGTATTTTTCGAGAAGGTAATCTACATTGCTTCCCTTGATTTTAGTCTGCAGCCCCTCAAACGTGTGCACGTCCTGACGAAACCAGGTATTCGCGTGGAATTTGAAATCGCCGACGCTGTCAGTCAGGGTGCCGCGAATATCAAGCTCGGCTCCGTTCGGGCGGATTGTCATTTTCGCGCCGGAATCCGCCTTGAAAGTGATCTGTTCCACTGGCGTCAGATCCGCGCTGTCGATGATCCGATCATCAAAGCTGACCAACTGCCCATCCAGATTATAACCTGAAAGAGTTTGGCCAACGTCCCTGTATGTCACGTCGACAAATACGCCATCAGCATTGTAGCCACGCGCGGAGAAGACACTGACCGCGTCTTCAACGTGAACATTCGACAGGTTGATGCCTTCAACTTTGTCGCCGACTTTGAAGCCTCGGCCGACGTGAACAAAGAGCGTGTCCTTGAACACGTACTCATTTGTATAGTTGAAGATGTGAACGGCTTCGTTCATGACGTTGTAGGCCGTCAGATCTGTAAATGTCTGCTGGATGTCTGTGGCGTTGTCGATTTCCCGATGGCCGGTAAAGATACCGACATCAACGGCCATTATCTGGTTGCCGCTGAAATCGATAATGGACGTGTCTTCCTCGCCAAAGCGTTCCTTATAAACGAGAGGATTGCCCGAGGGATCGAACTGAACAACATCCGTGGTCGGCCCCTGGGTGCTGGTCTCGGAGGTGTTGAACATCCAGGCGGTCTTGGAATTCGCGGCGATGTTGTCTTGCTGGATGATTTGCCGCGCCTGGCTTTCATAGGCGACGCCTTCGATACCGAAATCGCCGGACTTTTCCAAAGTCAGGACGTTTGCATCACCTTTGCCGCCAGGATCCCGCCCGGTGCCGACGGTGGAGGTGACAAAATTGCCGATCCACTGGCCGGTCTCATTTGCGTCTTCCGAAACGATGCCGGCGCCTGCAACGCCATAGACGAAATTGTAATCGATGGCTGCGTGGCTGTCGTGGTGGACGATGCCCCAGCCAGGGCTGCCGGTGACCGCATTGCCTTCGACGATCGCGAGCTTTGCGTCCTCCTCCGCACCGGTGCGGTGGATATGAACCGCATAGC